>NZ_DBGFPE010000041.1:0-29149 GCF_048526665.1 Candidatus Allofournierella excrementavium | reverse complement strand
GGAACCTTTCTGGAACCATCTCGTGGTAGGAGGTTGCAACCAATCCACAGCATCCCTTACAGTGTAGCACAGCCCTTGGAGAGGGGCTCTAATAACTACTACTCTATAATACAAGGAGGGGTATCGCCGCTTCCGGCCGGCGTCCGCTGTCCGTTTATCCGCCCAGGCGCGTTTTCGCGCCGCAAAAACTTTTGAGAGCAGGTGATCGATGAAGAATATTGACATTCAGACCCTTTACAAACTGTTGTTCGCCGACTATCCCGATATCGTAACGGTGCGCCAGCTGCAGGTCATGCTGGGCATCAGCCGCCACGCGGCCTACGACCTGCTGGCAGACGGCAGCATCCGGGGGCTGAAGCTGGGCAACGCCTACAAGATCCCCAAGATCAACGTGATCCGCTATGTGGTGGAGAACGGCGTGCAGCCCGCCGTCCGGGCCGCGGGGTCCTGACCCTCCTGCGCCGCAAAGCGCCCCTCGCCGCTGTCCACCCGGTGTTCGCCCTGTACGGGGCCTGACAGGCGGTGCGGGCGTTTTCCCCCGCGCCGGGGCCAAGGCCGTTTTGCGGGCCTGTTTGGGGCCGCTGTGGCCGCGTCCCGCCCCATCCAACAAACCAACTGAAAAGGAGAAATGCTTTTGACGAAATTCCAACCCATTGACGCGCGAACCCTTTCCATCACCCCGCTGCCGCCGGTGCGGTGGCTCGTTCCCGATCTGTTGTCCGGCGGGCTGTCCATGCTGTCAGGCGGCAGCAAGGTCGGCAAAAGCTGGCTCTGCCTTTGGCTGTGCCTGCAGCTGGCCAAAGGCGGCGAGTTCTGGGGGCGGCCGCTCCGCGCCCAGGCGGTGTTGTATCTCTGTCTCGAGGATACATACGCCCGCATCCAGAGCCGGCTGTTCCGCCTGAGCGAGGAGGAAATGCCGGACAACCTCTATTTCCAGACCGCCTGCGAGGGACTGGGCCACGGCCTCGAGGAACAGATCGAGCAGTTCCTGGCCGTCCGCCCGGACACCGGGCTGGTGGTCATCGACACCCTGCAAAAGGTGCGCACCGGCGATACCAACGGCAACGTCTACGCCTGCGACTACCGGGACATGAGCGCCTTGAAATCCCTGGCCGACCGGCACAACATCGGCATCCTGCTGGTGCACCACCAGCGCAAGGACCAGACCGGCGACCCTTTCGATGACATTTCCGGCTCGGTGGCCCTGATGGGCGGGGCGGACACCAGCTGGGTGCTGCGCCGCCGGCGGATGAGCCAGAACGCCCAGCTGCACGTGACCGGCCGGGACATGGAGAGCCGCGCCCTGGACCTGCGCTGGGAGGACTGCCGCTGGGAGTTGGAGCAGGAGGAGACCTCCGAGGAACTGGCCCGCAAGGCCGTACCCGCCTGCGTGTGGGCGGTGGCCGACTTTGTGAAACGGCAGAAATTCTGGCAGGGCACCGCCACCGAACTGCTGGCCGCTGCTGGCATCGCCGACGTGCAGCCCAACCAGCTGACCCGCAAGCTGGTGGAATTTTACCCCACCGATCTGGCGCCCCTGGGCATCCGCTGCGAGAGCCACCGTACCGCCAATGCCCGGCAGCTTCGGCTCTGGTATGACGGTGATGACGCGGATGACGATAAAACCGGCACATCCCCTGACGGCGGGGGTATCCCGGAAACACCGTCAGCACCGTCATCGTCGTCACGGCAGGCGCTTCGGGGTAACAAGCATGGGCTTTGTGTTGCCGCCGGGCAACCCTTCGCCAATATGGGGCCAGCCCCAAGCCCCACCCTCCCGGAGGTGGCCCTGTGAGAACAAGAAGCGTGGGCCTCAATGTGCGGGTGAGCCCCGCCGAGAAACAACGAATTCAAACAGCGGCCAGGCGTTGCGGGCTGACCCTGTCGGAATATCTGCGCCAGCGGGCGCTGGGGTATGCGCCCCGGTTCCATCCGCCCCAGGCGTTTTTCAGCTACCTGACCTGGATGGACAACCTGACCGATCAGCTGGCCCGGTTGGACCCGCCTCTGGCGGAACAGTACCGCCGCTGCAGGGAAGGGCTGCTGGACAGCCTTCTGCGGAAGGAGGATGCCTCTGGCGACCACTAAGATCTGGCCGGTGCGGGACAGCCTGCGCCGGGTGGTGGACTACGCCGCCAACCCGGACAAGACCGAGTACAGCGGCCTTGCCCAGGCGCTGCATTACGCGGAGAACGATTCCAAGACCACTTTACAGGAAACGGCCCAGCTGGTGAGCGGCGTCCACTGCCGCCCTGCCACTGCCTGGGCGGAGATGCGGGCGGTGCAGGAGCAGTTCGGCAAGACCGAGGGCGTGGTGGCGATGCACGCCTACCAGAGTTTCAAGCCCGGGGAGGTGACCCCAGAGCAGTGCCACGCCATCGGGGTAGAGCTGGCCCGCCGGGTGTGGGGCGGGCGGTTTCAGGTGCTGGTGGCCACCCATCTGAACACGGGATGCTTGCACAACCACTTCGTCATCAATGCGGTGTCCTATGTGGACGGCAAGAAGTATGAGCAGCGGCGGGACCAATACCGGGAGATGCGCCGGGTGTCCGACCAGCTGTGCCGGGAACACGCCCTCTCCGTGATTCAGCAGCCCGGCGGCAAAAAGCCCCGGCCGCTCTACGAAGGCGAGGGGCAGACCCGGTACGAGGCAATGCGCCGGGCCATCCGCAAGGCTCTGGCCCAGACCAGCACCGAGCGGGACTTCGCCCGGGTGCTGCGGCAGCAGGGGTATCGCTGGCGGCGGGAGGACGGGCGCAAATACGCCACCCTCCGTTCGCTGGACGGCGGCCGGGCGGTGCGGGTGTACCGGCTGGGGAGCGGAATACGACTGGCCCGCCCTGGAGCAGGCGCTGGCCAAAAACTTTGCCCGGTACGGCCTCCACTTCTATGGTCTGAACTTCAACCCCAAGTATAGCCTGCGGCCCGTGCCGCGGCCCAGGGCAGCCCCGCGCCGCTGCCGCTGCAAAGGTTCTCTGTCCGGCCAAAAGAGCAGCCTGTTCCGGCTGTACCTCTACTACTGCTACCAGCTGGGCATCTACCCGAAGCGGCCCGTGCCCCGGGTGAACTGGCCGGAGATCAACGCCCTGTGGCGGGACATCGGCAAGACGCTGGAGGAACTGCATCTTACCAGCCAGCGGGGTTTTTCCACGGTGGCGGAGGTAAAGTCCCACCGGGAGGCCCTAACGGGGCAAATCACCGCCCTTTGCAAAGAACGGGCGGACTGCGCCCGGCAGCTGCGGTGGATAGAGCCGCCGCCTGGGGCGGCTCAACGGCGGGCGGAGCTGACCCGACAAATCGCAGCCCTGCGGAAAGAGGACGCGGCCGCCAAACGCATCATCGAGAAGGTGGAAAAGACCGCCGCCTGCCGGGAGGAATACCGCCGCCAGCAAGAACGGGACAATCCCCGCCGCAAGCACAGGGACAAAGACCGAATCCGCTAAAACCAAAACGCCCGCGCCGGGCAAACCGGCGCGGGTAATCTGGTGGATGTGTACCCAATCCGGGCACCCATCCTTGTACACTTTTGTGAATAGCTTTCGAGGCAGCTTCCGAGTATTCTTGTGTCGGACCCGGAGAACACCAACTAAAAGGAGGAATGTCCATGGTAGCAGGCCGGTTGGCCGAAAAGAACGGCTACTTTTACATCGTACTCAGTTACAACGGGCCGGACGGCAAGCGGGTGCAGAAATGGCAGGGCACCGGGCTGCCGGTGAAGGGCAACAAGAAAAAGGCGGACGAACTGCTGCGGCAGGCCCGCCGTGCCTTCACGCCGCCGGTGCCGAACCGGTCGGACGATTTGAGCCCGGATATGCTATTCAGCGATTATATGCTTTACTGGCTTGAGATCATCCGCTCCTCGGTACAGCCCACCACCTGGTCATCCTACTGCTTCAACGTGAAGGACCACATCGTGCCCTATTTCGAGCCCACCGGCATCACGCTGGGCGGCTTGCAGGCGCGGCACATCCAGAGCTTTTACCTGCACGAGCGGAAAACGCTGAAATCCACCAGTGTGCTGCGGCTGCACGCCAATCTTCACAAGGCGCTGAAGCAGGCTGTTAAGCTGGACCTCATCCCCGGCAATCCGGTGGACAAGGTGGAGCGGCCCAAGCCGGAACGGTACTTGGCCGCTTACTACACCGCCGAGGAGATGGAGCAGCTGTTCGAGGCAGCGCGGGGGCACCGGATGGAACTCATCATTCAGTTCGCGGCCTTCTACGGGCTGCGGCGGGGCGAGGTGCTGGGCCTGCGGTGGGACGCCATCGACTTCGCGGCGGGTACCTTCACCATCCGCCACACGGTGACCACCGCCAGCGTGGAGGGCAAACACCTGCTTATCCAGGCGGACCGGGCCAAGACCAAATCCAGCCTGCGAACCCTTCCACTGGTAGAGGGCTTTGCCCAGCGGCTGCGGGCGCTGAAGGAACAGCAGAAGTACAACGAGAAACTCTGCGGCAACTGCTACAATCAGAAATTCAAGGGTTACCTGTTCGTGGACGAGATGGGCAATCTCATTCTGCCCAACACCGTGACCGACAACTTCGCCCAGCTGCTGAAGGAACACGGCCTGCGGAAGATACGCTTCCACGATCTGCGGCACTCCTGCGCCAGCCTGCTGCTGAAACAGGGGGTACCCATGAAGCAGATTCAGGAATGGCTGGGGCACAGCGACATCTCCACCACGGCGAACATCTACGCCCATCTGGATTCACAGTCGAAACAGCTCAGCGCCGCCACGATGGAAAAAGCCCTGGCGCTGCCCGAGGAACTGCCGGAAAGCCGGTGGTAAGAAAAAATGGCGGCAAGCCACTATATTGACTTGACGCCATTTCAAAAGGCATTCTATTGTCCCCGTTCTTTTCGGGTGTACTCAAAATCCTTAGTCTTAATATCATAGTGGCTTACCAATCTCACAATGTCATCGCTAACCACAAAATCAATGTATTTTATCCATTCTGATAATGGAACTCTGTATAGCACTTTATTCTTATCATAATCGGAAGATACTACAAAACGGTCGATAACACCATTCTCATCATAAACAACCGAAAATATGAACGAATGAATCAGTGAATTGCAGAGTTTCACCCCTTTAATTGTTCCTTTTCTTTCATTATCCCAATCATGGCTCCCTTCTTTCGGCCAAATACAAGTTTGTGTAATCTCTTTACGCGGTTTAATGGTAAATACCTTTAGTGAGTAGTTATCCACTTCGTCACTTGTTTTACCTTTGCAGTCAACAAGTTTTCTAATGATAAAAGCCGAGTAAAAAATCGCCTTTTCGATGATTGTATAAGCCTTATCTTCGTTTTGAAGCAAATACTCCTGCGTATTATATTTTAGAAGTTGCCTCTTTTTCCTATTTAAATCTTGCTTCCATGGGTATGTCTCCCAAATCATAGTTTTCATCTTCCCCTTATATTCGGTTCCCTTTTTTCCCTATATTCTCCTTTAATTTCGATTATATCATAAAAATAGAAGTCGAAACTTAAACTGCTATATTAAGCAATTCAAATTTCGACTTCTACTTAACTGGCGGAGAGTTAGGGATTCGAACCCTAGGTCCCTTTCGGGACACAGCATTTCGAGTCCCGCGAGCCATTGGCAGATTGGTGCCCGCGGCGGTCAGAACAGGCCGGTTCGTCCCCGATTTTTCGCGGCGGTCAGCCGTATTTCGGGCGAAATGCAAAAGTATCCTCGATGGTACGAATCGTTTTAAAGCGCCCGTTTTGCCTCGGTTTTGCACGCATTTTTGGAAAAATGCAAGATGGGATGCAAGATAAGAGGGAGCCTGCCAAGCCGCATGGAGACTGGCCTGGCGCGGATATGCCTGCAGACCGACCCCGGAAGATGCGAGATTTGAACCCGATTTTGCGTACTAATTTACGAAAATATTCCGTTTTGTATAATTCACAGCTGTTCTCCGGCGATGGAAGTTTCACAATACCCATGCCAAAAAGGAGAACACGATCATGGCAAACACGACCCAAAAGCGCACAACTGAGCTGGAAAAGGAGATCGCGGCCGCCTTGGCCGCCTATCCCGACCCCATGTCCCGCACCGATTTCCGCAAGGTCTGCCACATTGGTACCCGGACGTCCATCTACCTGCTGCAGAGCGGCCTGGTGCCCTGCCACAACACCGGCAAGCGCACCCGCTGCTACCGGATCGCCAAGGCGGACGTGGCCGACTATCTGCGCCGCCGCGCCGCCGACCCGGCACGCTATACACCGCCCAGCGGCTGGTACAAAAACTACCCCAACCACAAGCCGCCGGAAAACGCCCTGGTCCGCCGCCTGGAGCTGACCGGCCCCCGCCGCAAAAAGCTGCGCAGCCGCCTGGCCAAACAGCTGGCCAAGGCGCCCGATGTGCTGACCTTGCAGCAGATCTGCGACATCACTGGTTACAACCGCCACACGGTCAGCCGCTGGTGTACCGAGGGGCGGCTCAAACCGATCATGAAAACGCCTACCTTCCGGGTGCCCAAGGTCTGGCTGCTGGACTTCCTGTGTTCGGTTGATTACAACAACATCTGCCGCAAAAGCCGGAAGCACAACCAGATGGTGCGGGAGATGCAGGAATTGTAAGGGACGCAAATGAATAACAGAGCGGCCTGTCCCAATGCCGGAGGTGGCGTGTGGGGCAGGCCGCTTTGGGTTGCGAAGGAAGGGGGAGCGAAAAAACTTTCTAATAACATATTTTATGTAAGGATTCAATAATATGTTATTTTGCGCTCTTTTTAGTTTCACAGTTTGCTTACAGGTGAACATCGTGTCCAAACTCTGAACCGTGTGGCTGGTAAAGCACAGGGCATACGGTTGCTCAATACGCATACTTCGCCCTCATCGCGCGAAACACGTCGCCAGCCTCCAGCAGATCGCCACGAGCCATATTCCCCTCAGCTTCGAGGAGTTTGGGATATACCTCCTCTCGCGTACAGCGGCGCTCAAACTCTTCAATGCTCATAGCGACCAAATCCCGCCATCCATTTTTGGTGATCAAGACCGGTCCCGCCGTTGTATGGCACAGTCGGGAGATGGCACTCGTATCGCGCAGATCGCGCATGGAGCGAATTTCAGGCATATAAATCACCTCTTGGGCGCAGTGTAGCACGATTGTGTCACGCTGTCACTTTCGCTGTCGGATGATATAGGCCTTGCCCACCTGGCGCGCCCCGTCCACCAACAGGATGCGCGGGTCCTGAGTGCGCAGATGGTCGGCAATCAGGCGGGGAATTTTTCGGTACAGCATGGCGTACACCCCCATCCAAATGACTTTTCAATAGAACTGCACATCGATTCTAATGACATTTCAATAGAATGAGACCGCCTGTTTCATGACTTATCAATGATTCTCTAAGTGTACGCATCACAGCTTAGGCAATGACCAAGTCGTGATAATGTTTGTTTGGTCAATGGTTTCGCTGCCGAGCAAGCACTTTGGTACCGCGTGAAACAGCCTGTTTTCCCGTACAAAATAGAAAGGTATCGTTGGCAACATCAGAGCAGTTCTTTTGTCTTTCGGGCCAAATAAAGCGGGATGCTCGTGATCTCGCCGTCCTTCCGATACCCGCGCTTTGAAAAGCGGATGGCGTGTTCCGGGTGATGCTGCGCAATATACCGCTTAAAGGATGGTGCTGATTTGTCCTCGCCACCTTTTGCCTCAACGGGGATGATTTCTATACCGCGCTGCAGCACAAAATCGATCTCCCCGGATTTGTCCGAGTAATAGCGAGGTTCTACCTCAAACTGCCCGCGAAGCTGCTGAAGTACATAATTTTCGGTCAGTGGGCCTTTGAACTGATAGTTGGATTTCAGCAAAATGGCGCCGTTGTCAATGCCCGCCATGTGTTTGAGCAATCCCGTGTCAAACAGGAAGAGCTTAAACTGATCGAGCTTGTCAAATGCGGAAAGCGGATGCTCCATCTTGGAAACATTGCAGATGCGGTTGAGTATACCGGCTGATACCAGCCATTCGATCGCTTCCTCAAAATCCCGCGCCCGGCCGCCCTGCCGGACAGCGCCGTAGATGAACTTCTCGTTGGACTTGGCAAGTTGAGAGACAATGCTGCGGAAGACCATCAGGATGCGCCCGCTGTTTACCTTGCCGTTGTGCTTGGAAAAGTCGTTCTCATAAATTTCCACGAGCTCGCGCTGGATCCGGGAAACCGCTGCCGGGTCTTTGTGGTTGACCCACGAAACCACACATTCCGGCATGCCGCCGATGATCAAATAGTTGTTGTAGCCTTCCAGCAGGCGGTTGTGGAAGATCTCCTCGATCACCTGCCCTTTCTGAATACTCTCGTAGTAAACAAAAAGCGCCGGGTCGGTCGCCTCCAGAAACTCGTCAAAATAAAGCGGATACAGATTGAGCAGGTTGACCATGCCCACCGGGTAGGACTTGGGCTGCGCGAGCAGCGTGCCCAGCAGGCTTCCCGCGGCGATCACGTGGTAGTCGTTTGCCTTTTCTTTGAAGTATTTGAGGGTGTTGAGCGCCTCCGGGCATTCCTGAATCTCATCAAAAATGATGAGGGTCTCCCCGGGCAGTATCTTTTCCCCGGCGATCAGGGAAAGCAATTCAATGATCCGCTGGGGATTTTTGTTCGTCTCAAAAATGGATTTCAGTTCATCTTCCTCATCAAAGTTGAAATAGGCAAAGTTTTCATAGCATGTCTGCCCGAACTCCTTCATGAGCCAAGTCTTGCCGACCTGGCGAGCGCCGCGAATGATCAGCGGCTTGCGCTCGGGATCATTTTTCCATTTTATAAGTTCCGAAATTGCATTGCGTTTCATGTGCCCCACCGCCTTATCTTAGACTATAACCAGTGTAACACATTTTTCCGGGCTTTGAAAGCATAAATTTGCACATTTTTCCAGCTTTTTAAATGACAAAAATCACGTTTTTCCAAATCTATGCGAAATGGAAAATGAATGGGGCCAAAAGCCTTTTCTCAATACAATGTTACAGACTTTTCCTTTTTTGCAATTTTGCGATGTTTTGAAACAGAAATATGAAATTCGTTCCAATGGTTTTCAGTTCAAACGGAATGATGGGAATGGAGTCCGTTTAGCCTCCTCTCCGCGCTCAGCGGTCTATACATCTCGCAAGCCCCAATGATATAATAGGCATATAGCCTATAGAATACACCCGTCCCAGGAGGTCCCCCATGAGCGAAGAATGTCTGATCTGCGGCGCGCCGCTGGAATATCTCGAACAGGATACGGTGATGGAGTGCGCCATCTGTCACAAAAAGGAGCCCAGCAAAACCCGCTGCGTCCACGGCCACTATGTCTGCAACAGCTGCCACACCCATGGGCTGGACGGCATCTTCGGGCTTTGTCTGGCGTCCGACTCCACCGACCCGATTGCCCTCATCCGGCAGATGATGGCGATGCCGTTCTGCCACATGCACGGCCCGGAACACCATGTGATGGTGGGCGCGGCGCTGCTGACTGCCTACAAGAACGCGGGAGGTGAGCTGGACCTGGAACCGGCCCTGCGGGAGATCGCCAGCCGCGGCCGTGCCGTGCCGGGCGGTGCCTGCGGATTCTGGGGCGCCTGCGGTGCTGGCGTCAGCGCCGGGCAGTACATGGCCATCGTGACACGCTCGACGCCGCTGGCCGCCGAGCCCTGGGGCCTGAGCAACCGCATGACCGCCCGGGCGCTGGAAGCCATCGGCCAGGTGGGCGGGCCGCGGTGCTGCAAGCGGGATTCCTGGCTGGCAATTCTGGCCGCCATCGACTTCACGCGGGAGCAGCTGGGCGTGGCGATGCAGCGCAGTGTGCCCACCTGCGACTTCTGCGCCCAAAACAACCAGTGCATCGGCCAGCGCTGCCCGTTTGCGCCCGTCAACCGGCGCAAACCCAAGGTAGCCTTCATCTGCGTCCACAATTCCTGCCGCAGCCAGATCGCCGAGGCTCTGGGCAAAGCCTTGGCCGCCGATGTCTTCGAGAGTTACTCCGCCGGGACCGAGGTAAAGCCGCAGATCAACCACGACGCCGTCCGCCTGATGAAGCAAGTCTACGGCATCGACATGGAAGCCACCCAACACAGCAAACTGCTGGCCGACCTGCCCGCCGTGGACATCGTCGTGACGATGGGCTGCAATGTCCAGTGCCCGGCCCTGCCTTGCCGTCACCGCGAGGACTGGGGCCTTGATGACCCCACCGGGCAGAGCGATGCGGTGTTTTTGAAACGATCGAGCATGTGGAAATGTTTTTTGCTTTCCGAGGGAGAAATCGACTCAAAGAAAGTGCGGCCGGGACGTAGGACAGAACTATAACCTGTCAAAGAATGAAGATGCAAAAGTGCCGCAGTATCCGTCGGAAAAGTGAGCAGCGATTATACAGGCGTTGAAGCATTTTCAAATGGCATAGAGTGGTTGTGTGGCTGACAGGCAGTGCATTCCGCACCGTCTGCCAGCTTTTATTGTTTTAAGCACCGTACCGTCAGACGTGTCTGCCCGCTGAGAGTACAGGTAAACAACGTCAAATCCCAGTCGCCGCCGGTCATCTCCTTGATGGCGGTGGGCTGCAAGACTTCGGTCTCGGCCACTGTGTAGGCGAACACGGTGCCCTCCACATCGGTGAACGTCACCGTATCGCCGGGCTGCAAATTGTCCAGGCGGCCAAAGTGGCTGCGATAGTTGTGGCCGGCAATGACCAGGTTGCCCGCTGTGGTACCAGCGTACCGGCAGGGGGCGGTTTTCAGTTTGTCGTAGTCCCAGCTGGCCATGACCGGCAGGGTCAGGCCCAGAGTGGGAAAATCCAGCGTGCCGATATACTCGTTGCCATCAATCATTATGGTTGGCATCTCGGCCGTTTCTTCCTTAAACGGTTCCTCCGGGGCAGCGGCGGTGTTCGGTATAGCGGCAAGCACCCCCTGCACGCTGGCCGCTGCCCGGTTACTATCCCACAAATTATAGGCGCACAGAAACAGGGCTGCTGCGATCAGCAGCAGCCCGATGGATGTCCATATACTGGTGTAGCGTGTTTTATCCTTCATGGTCGTGCTTGCGTTTGCGGCGGGCGCGGAACCGGCCGACGCCCACACAGATCACACCCAAAATTACCAGCAGCGGCACCGGCCACCAAAGCTGCCCCGTCTGCGGCAGGGTGCCGCCGGTGGACGGTGTGCCGGGCACAGGCGTGCTGCCGGGCTGGCCGGGCTGTTCCGGCTGGCCTGGCTGCTGCCAGGTGTTGGTCACGGTAAAGGCCAGGCCGTCCTGCTCCACCGCCACGGCAAATCCATCGGGGACGTTCTGCTCGGCCACCTGCCACAGGTGGCCCGGCTCGGAGGTCCAGGTATAGCGCCAGCCGTTCAGTGCGTTCAGGGTCACGGTGCGGTCAGGCTGGCCATCACAGAGGAGCTGTACAGTCACGCTCAGGGGGCGCGCGTTCTCGCCGCCCTGCCAGACCTTGGCCACGGTGTATTCCACCGGCTCCGGTGTGACAGCTGTCTCTTCCGCCTTGATTGTCACCGCCGTGTCGCCCTGCACATGGATCAGCACCGGCACCGGGATGTACAGCGTGTCGTTTTGCCGCACGGTCTCGCCGATGGCAAGGTACAGCCCCTCCTCCAGCGCGCCAAACTGCACGCTGCCGGAGGCCACCCGCCCACTGGCGGCGGGGATTGGGGTATCCTGGGCAACATAGGCGGCCAGAGTCTCGGCGGCGGCGCGCCAGTCGGCGGCAGGGCTGTCCTCGTCGGGCAGGGTGACCGGGTAGGCAGCAAAATCATCGGTGGGCTGCCAGCCCGCGTCCGATGCCACCGCCACATGGTACAGGTCAAACCGGACGTTTTCCCGCTCATGGTAGATGGTCAGGCCGGCACTGCCCGCGGCCATGGCCGGCAGGGCCAGCAGCAACGCCAGAACCAGCGCAAGCAGGGCGCTAAGATTTCTCTTGTTTGTGTTCCTCATGGTGTTTGGTCGATTCCTCCCGGGTCGGGTTGTTCTGGTTTCCCGCCTTGTGTTGTCGTTGTTTCAGCTGGCGTGCCCGCCGGATGATGCCCACAATGCCGTAAATCAGCAAAATCAGCGCGACAAGCAGCAGGGCCAGCAGGATGACACGCTCGGTCAGAGAAAGGCCGGAAGCCGTCCCCTCACCCGCCGCACTCTCGGCGGTGGCGGGGGTTTCGATGCGGTGGCCGCGCACCAGCAGGCGGTGGGTGTTGACACCGTAGGGCGTGCAGGTGTACAGCGTGACCAGGTCCTCGCCGGGAACGATTTGCAAGGGTTCCATCTCGTCCGGCAGGGTGACCAGGATCTGATCCACCTCGTAGGTCATCACACGGTCCAGCACCGAGAGGGTGAAGGTGTCGCCCTCCTCCAGCTGGTCGAGATCAGTGAACATTTTGGCTTTGACCAGGCCGTTGTGCGCCGTGATGACGCAATGGGTGCTGGGGCCGCCGGTGGGCAGGCTGGTGCCGATCCAGAAACCCGCGCCGGACTGCAGGGCCTTTTCCCCGGTGCCCTGGTAGATGGGCAGGTGGACATTGATTTTAGGGATGTCGATATAGCCCATCATGCCGGTGCCGAGGGGGTTGAGGTACTGCGAGACATCCTGCAGATCCGCCGCATCCTCGTTCAGGACGGAGCCGGTAAAGGTGCCGGTCTCAGCCAGGCGGCGGTTGTAGGCCTCGGCGGCGGCCCACAGGTCGGAGTAGTCGGCCTGTTCGGCCTCGGCCACCTGGTTGTACTGGGCGATCTCCTGCACGGCCTGCCAGCGGGCAAACTGGTCGCTGATGGTTGGGTAGAGCAGCACGCCCAGCCCCGCCAGCATGAGCAGCACCAGGGCGATGGTGACCAGGCTGGGCCGCCGGGATTTTTTTGCGGGCTTTTGGGGTTGTGTGGTATCGTTTGGCATAGGCTTTGTGTACAAGATGGTGCCGGAACGCCCGCCGGATGGCGGGGCTCGGCGGCACGGACAACGCCGCAGGCGCAGTGCACGCCTGTGGCGAAGCCCCTGCCGCCGAAACATCAGGAAGGCGTCCCTGCGATAAGTAGTAGTTTCCTGATGTTCCGGGGCAAGATATGGAGTTGAACTAGCAGCTCACGTTAACAAATGTTAACGATCCTGCTTTTTACGGGATTTGCGGGAGACAACCAGCAGGATGCCGGCAATCACAACGATAGCCGCGCCACCGATGGAGTACATCATGGTGCCGGTGCCGCCGGTCTCGGGAATCGCAGCGTTGGCAAAGCTGGCATCCACAATGTAATCGACGCCTGCCGCCTCGTCATTGACCTCGATCTCCAGTTCCGTCTCACTGCACACATATCCGTCGGGAGCAGCAGCCTCTTTCAGATAATAGGTACCCGCATCCAGGCCATCGACACGAATGTAGCCCTCGGCATCGGTGGTCAGCGTGCCATGGTTGTTTATGAGATTTCCATCGCTGTCCTTCTGATACAGTCCGAACACGGCGCCTTTCAGGCCTTCATTGGTCACCTGGTCATACTTGAACACACGGATAGCATATGTCTTGACCGTGACGGTATCCATCGAGCTGCTCCCCTCAGGATAGCCAACCTGGGCTTTGTTCGTGTAAATACCAGCGGTAGTGTCCGCTTTCAGAGTCGCTGTATACGTGACCGTAATGGCCGTAGCGTTTGCAATGTCATTGCTCTTGATGATGCCTGCTTCATACAGTTTGACCAAATCAAGGGTGATGCTAAACTCATGGGTGTTGCTCAGATCCAAGTTATACTGACCATCAGTCAGCCTGGTATCCCCAATCTTGATCACGAAGTTCTTCGGGTCATCAAAGGCCGCATCCAGCGTATCAGCAAAGACCAGCTTGTAGCTGCTAGCCGCCTTGGTTGTCGGCTCGTCTACGACAATATAATTGCGCAGGTTATCAGGTACATTGGATTCCAGCTCAAAAGTGACATCAGTCCCTGCGGCAGCCGTATCGCTTTCGAGTTTTTCATCACCGGCAATGATCCACTTGTTCAGACCAGGCTTGCTGATTTTCTCGCCGGGCTCCTCGGGCTTTTCGTCGGGATCCGTGGTGCCCGGGGCTTTGGCAGGGGCGCCGACGCTGCAAGCCGTGTTGACCGACTCATCCACAACAGTAGATCCATCGTAAGCTTCAATCGTAGCGGCAAAGGTCAGCTGGTCATCTTGAACATCAGTGGCGCTGAACGTCTTGGAAACATAGAAGTAGGTCGATGCCATACCTCTAGGGACATCACCTATCACAGTGGTTCCCGTTTGCATCGGTTCAGCAGCGGTTTTACCAACCAACGTTGCATCGCCAATGTCAACGGAAAACCAGGGGGTAACAGCGTCGTCATTCGGTTCCCCCTCAACGGTCACCTTGTACAGCAAAGTGACCTTCTCCCCATCGTCGAGATTAATGGGATCAGTCGAATAGGTGACACCGTCAAGATCAAAAGCCCCGAAAATTGCATCGTTGGGCTTACTGGTCACACGTTCAACAGCAAACTCGGTGATCGTAGGCATCTCAGCAGCAAACGCTGTAACCGGCAGCATTGCGGCACACATTGCCGCCGCACAGACTGCGGACGCAATGCGTTTCAACCATGTTTTCATCATTTACAGGATTCCTCCTTTAGTTTCTTCCAAGATTGTTGGTTCGGACAAAATAAATAGCCTGCATCCCCCCCTCTGCCTCTGGCAGCGTATTATCTCTATGTCTTGCTCTAAAAAGAGCTGCCGAAGCATTGCTTCAGCCAAGAGAATGTTTTGCAATTTGCCGCTTTGCGCTATGCACCGCGCTCCACCGTGGCGCTCTGCGGCCAGCCGATGGCCTCCTGCTCCATTTCCAGCATCTGGTCGTACATCTGCTGGCGCAGGGCTGCAAGCTGGTCTTCCACCTGCTGCTGTGTTGCCTTGTACAGGTTGCGCAGGCTGTGCGGGTTGCCTTTTTCCTCCGGCACGCCGGCGGCCTGGCAGACCTCATGCAGCTGACGGAAGATGTTGGACCGGTTCCACGTCTGGCCCGTTCGCGTGATGAACACCGGGCCGCGGTAGATGCCGTTTTCTGCCATGTAGGCCAGCAGCTCCTGCTGCAGGGCGGGCGGACAGCGGAACCCGAAGGCTCCGTCACGATACTTCAGCGTACCGCTGCCCTGCTTGACCAGCTCGGCCGTGACCTGGTTCAGGCACTGGATCGGCACGCCCGTGGTGGCAAACAGCTTGATCAGCAGATAGATCCGGTGCTTGCCCAGGCTGCGCGCCGTGCGGAGCAGCTTTAAGTACTCGGTGCGGGTCAAAGTCGGCGACCGTTCCTGCTCCTCCGTGACCCTGGTGTGGCCCCGCAGCAGGTCGTACCGGCCACACCACTTGAAATAGTTGTTGGCGGCCGCCAGGTGGACGTTGACCGCGCTGCGCGTGTACACCTGTTCCAGCGACTGCTCCCATTCGGCCATTGTCTTTGGCGTGGGGACTCCGTGCTGCACCGTGAACGCCAGCAGGTCATGCAGGCAGTTGGTGTAGTAGCGCCGGGTGTCCGGGTTCCAGCCTTTGTTCTCCGTCGCCGCAAGGTAATCCGAGATGGAATAGCCTTGCAAGATTTCATCGTTCATGCGCACAGCAGGCCCCCTTTCCCGCAGCGGTATCGGTGCAGGTAACAGAAGCGCAGTTCTGTTCCCATAATTAACCCAGGTTAATAAGCCGTCGGCAGGCGGCAACGTATCTGCGTCCAATTTTAGCTTTTCGCAGCAAAAAAAGGCGCAAAGGAACAGCCGGGCAAACAAGAGCGGCCGTTGCCCGGCAGGTTTGCTGCGCCTGTTTTTAGCAAAATCAACAAAGATACACGTTCTCACTTGTTTTTTGGACGTTCAAGTGATAAGATAAGTGCATATCTGAGGGGCAAAGTGTCCGAACGACGCGGCGTTCAAAGCCGATTTGCCCAGGGATAAGGATATGTAAGGAACAGAACTGCGCTTTCGTCAAATTCACAATAGAAGGTGCATTTTATTGAGCAGGCGCTGGTGTTCCGCGCCCGATTCCATGATATAAATTCTTGTCGTCTCGATGCTGGAGTGGCCAAGCAGGTCCGCCAGCTTCGAGATATTTTTTTCGAGATCGTAGAACGTCCGGGCAAACAGGTGGCGCAGGTTGTGGGGGAACACTTTCTTCCACGCCACGTTGGCACGGCTGCACAGGGCTTTGAGCAGTTTCCAGACCGTGACCCGGCAGAGGGGTTTTCCCTGCCGGGAGAGAAAAATTGGGCCGTTATATATATGATGTTTTTGGCACCAGCGGGTCAGCCGGTGGCAGAGCTCGGCGGGCAGCAGGATCTCGCGGCATTTGCCCTTGCAGCGGATGCTGGCTTTGTGCCGGCGGACGGCCTCCGCCGTGATGAACTGCAGCTCCGAGACGCGGATGCCGGTGGAACAGATGGTCTCGAGCAGCAGCTGGCTGCGCTTGTTGCCCGTACTGCGTGCGGCGTTCAGCAGGCGGAAATACTCGGCACGGGAGAGTTCGCGGCCAGGGTCGGCAAAAATTTTGCGCTGGCGCTTTAAGGGCTTGGCCTTGCCGGCGGGGTTGCCGATGGATTCCTGATAGTCGTTGACGGCAGCCAGCATGGTGTTGACGGTGGAGGGGGTGTAACCCTGCCGCACCAGGCTGTCCCGCCAGGCGGCGACGGTCTCGCGGTCGGGGGTGTCCCCCGCCCCGGTGTCAGCAAAAAAGCGGGCCAGAGCGTGGGTGTATTTCTGGATGGTGGCGGGGCTGTACTCCCGGTGGGTCAACCAAGACTGGTAGTCGGCAAGATTTGAAAATGTGCTCATGCAGATCCTCCTTTGATTTTGAATTTGTTCCTTTTATTATGACCCGTACTGGTTATTATGACCTGTACTGGCAGGAAATGGGGTCAAAGTCAAAATCTCAGCTCCGCAAGTTTGAAATGAAAAAAGGCCCGCGCCCCTTGTTTGGGGCATGGGCCTTTGGTGCAGGCGGAATTATACTTCTGTTAGATTGCAGCGTTTTACCCTGCTGCCCCACACTTGGTGGCACAGGTACAGGTTGTCTGGCCTCTTTCTTTATCATAGAAAGCCTATGACTTGCATCGAAACGCATAGCCATCATTGAGGCAGAGTTTAGTTATGTCGGCTCGTCACCCCTGTTTGAGAAGGAGCAGGTTGCAAAAAGATTGCCCCACTTGCTTTCCAACGCTTTCGGACTGTTGCGTGCAGTGATGCGCACGGCAATCGAATCAACTCTTATCTCCGGCGGCCAAATGCCCACACTCTGTAAGTCCGGGTGCCTGTTATCTCGATTCTTTCATTCTGCTGCTGAAAAATTTTCTAAAAAAATGGCGGACGCAAGGCGCGGGACCTTGCAACACTTGGTTAAGTAATGCAGCAGACGCTGCTTTTAGCAGAATCAGACCGTGCTGTGAATTTTACAGATATACCGTAGATGCTAGAGTCTTTTGGGGAACCGCTATCCGTTATCTCCCCTCCTCCACTCCCGCTTCGGCTGCCGTGCACCTCCCAAGTCACTCGAATCCGGCCATTGGAGAATCCATTCAAAGTATTCCGATTTGGTGATTTCCTTGTCTTTGTATTCCTTTTGGCGCTGCGCCCATTCCTGCAAATAGGTATTCACCATTCCGTTTTGCGTCCAAAGTACGGTAACAGGGGTGTTCGAATCAAAGTCTGTGCCTGTGACTGCATTGCCAGTAAATTGGATTGGCTGCGTCATACAGCTCACGGTAGCGGATACGTCCACAGGCGGCAATGTTTGATCCAGCCGTGTGGTATCGACCTGGAATACGTCTGTATGCTCAAAGTCAAACCAGAGCAGCAGCCTGAAAATATCGGTTGCAAATTTATCGCTCACAAAAAAGTTTTCGACTTTTACGTCCAGCACTTCCGCAATCTTCTGGAGCAGGTCCTCCTTCGGCACCCGGTACCCCATCTCATACTGAGCGATGCGGTTGGCGCCGGTGGCGCCGAGGCCGATGGCTTCGCCCAGCTCCTTCTGGGTCATCTTGCGGTGCTGGCGGATGCGCTTGATTTTTTCGCCGGTGGTCACTGGCTTGTCCTCCTTATCGTTCTCCTCATCATTCCCGCGCTGACGGTTTCCGCCGTCGGCGCGTTTTCTTATCTTATATCCATTGTACCGTACACGCCTGCCTGTGGCAAGACAAATTTTAACTTTTTTGCGAAAGCTATTGACATTCGCATTTGTGCGAATTATAATTTGATTATCAAATTTGCGAAAGTATAATCCAACTAATCGCAATGCATTACAGAAAGGAGATTTTGTCTATGATTATCCAAACTGAACATTTCTTTACACCGATGGAGGGCCTGCCCTTTGCCCAAGCGCGTCATTTCTGAAAAGGAACTGACCGCATGCTACGGCCTGATGTTCTCCGAGTATCCCGACATTGTCAACATCCGCCAGCTGCAAGCCATGCTGGGGATCAGCCGCCACGCGGCCTATGACCTGCTGGGAGAGGGGGAGATCGGCTGTATCAAACTGGGGAACGCCTACAAGATCCCCAAAGTCAACGTCATTCGCTATGTGTTGGAGGCCAGCGCGGCCCGGACTGAGCGTGTCAGCCATGTTGCGCCGCCTGTTCCCAGCCAGGGGGCGGCCTCATGACTGCCCGCGCTGCCTGCTGCCGGTCCGCCGCCCGCGCCCCGCCGCGGTTTTGCGGGGCATGGCATCACCCGTGTGATACCACTTTTGAGGGGTGTGGAGGGGGTGGTATCACCCGTATAATACCACCTTGCCCCCGCCAGGATTCCAATAGGAATCCACCCTGGCTGACAAATGTCCTCGCCGGGATTCCTATTGGAATCCATCCCGCAAACCCCCGCCTGTTTGCCCGCCTTCCACCCGGTGGGGGCCGTACCCGCACCCCGGCCAACGCCGCCCTGTTTGCGCGGCTTTGGGGGCTTTGCGGGCGGCCCAACCCAACACATGCGAAAGGAATGCTGCTATGACAAATTTTGACGAAACCAAAACCATAGACGCCGAGACGCTCTGGAATACCCCCATCCCGCCGGTGCGCTGGGTCGTCCCCGATTTGCTGCCTGCGGGCCTGTCCATCCTGGCCGGGACCAGCAAGGCGGGCAAAAGCTGGCTTTGCCTCTGGCTCTGCCTGCAGATCGCCCGCGGCGGGCAGGTCTGGGGGCGGCAGGTTTCTTCCCAGCCGGTTCTCTACCTCTGCCTGGAGGACACCTTCAACCGCATCCAGAGCCGCCTGCTGCAGATCGACGGCGAGGGCGGCAGCCCCAACCTGCTGTTCCAGACCCGCAGCGGCGGCATCGGGCAGGGGCTGGAGACCGAGATCACCACGGCGCTGAAGCACCATCCCGGCATCGGGCTGGTGGTCATCGACACGCTGCAAAAAGTGCGCAGCGTCGAGCCTTGCGGCAGCGCCTACGCCGCCGACTACCGGGACATGAGCGCGCTCAAGCATCTGGCCGACGCCCACCGTATCTGTATCTTGCTGGTCCACCATCTGCGCAAACAGGGCGCGGAGGACCCCTTTGCCCAGATCTCCGGCTCCACCGGCATCATTGGCGCGGCCGACACGATCTGGCTGCTGCAACGCCAGCGGATGAGCCCCACGGCCCGGCTGCAGGTCACCGGGCGTGATGTGGAAAGCCGCGCGTTGACGCTGGAATTCAACGACTGCGTCTGGGACCTGCTGGAGGAAACGACCGACCGCCAACAGGCCGAGCGGGCCATCCCCGCCTGGCTGTGGCAGGCCGCCGACTTTCTGGCCGGGCAAGCCGTCTGGCAGGGTACCGCCTCCCAGCTGCTGGCCGCGGCGGGTATTGACGGCGTGCAGCCCAACCAGTTCACCCGCAGCCTGGTGCAGCACTACCACCAGGTGTTCGCGCCCTGCGGCCTGTGGTTTGTCTCCAAACGCACGGCCAATGCCCGGCTGCTGACCTTCACCCGTGACGATGATGACGGTGATGACGATACCGTTGCGGGATCCCCCGGCGGTGGGGGTATCCCGAAAACACCGTCATCATCGTCATCACCGTCATTTTGGACGCGGGACGGTAACGAGCATGGGCTTTGTGTTGCCACAGGGCACCCCTTCGCCGGGCCGGGCGCACCCGGCCGTATGGGGGCGGCCCCAAACCCCGTTGCTCTGCCGGAGGCTGCGCAGTGAGAAAGCGCTTCGTCGGCATCAACTTGCGGGTGACGCCGGAGGAAAAGCGCCGCATGGCAGCGGCAGCCCGGCGCTGTGGGCTGAGCCTGTCGGAGTACCTGCGCCAGCGGGCGGTGGGGTACGAACCCTGCTGGCATCCGCCGGGACGGCTGTTCGAAGCGCTGGCCGTGCTGGACCGGCTGGCTGACCGCCTGCCCGACCAGGCCGCGCAGGTCTGCCGGGCCGCCGCCGATGAGATCCGCGACTGCCTGCTGGAGGCAGTCTGAATGGCCGTCACCAAGATCTGGGCGGTCAGGGACAGCTTACAGCGGGTGCTGGACTATGCCGCCAACCCCCAAAAGACCGCGCTGGCCGGGGACGGTCTGGCCCCGGCGCTGCACTATGCCGGGAATGACGCCAAGACCCGGCTGGCCGCTGATATGGACGGCGAGCAGGTGCTGCTGGTCACCGGCATCCACTGCCGAACCGGGCAGGCCTGGGCGGACATGCGGGCGGTGCAGCGGCGGTTCGGCAAGACCGGCGGCACGGTGGCGCTGCACGCCTACCAGAGCTTCCGCCCCGGCGAGGTGACGCCCCGCCAGTGCCACGACATCGGGGTGGAGCTGGCGCGGCGGGTGTGGGGCGGGCGGTTCCAGGTGTTGGTGGCCACCCACCAGAACACAAACTGCCTGCACAACCACTTCGTCATCAACTCGGTGTCCTATGTGGACGGCAAAAAGTATGAGCAGCGCCGCAGCCAGTACGCCGAGCTGCGGGCGGCCTCGGACGCGATCTGCCGCAAGTACCGGCTGTCGGTGCTGGAGCAGCCGGGCGGCAAGACATCCCGCGCCCTCTACCAGGCCGAGCGCCGGGGCGAGCCCACCCGCTATGCGCAGATGCGGGCCGCGATCCGCTACGCCATGCGGGAGACCAGCACCGAGGCCGACTTCGCCACCGTGCTGCGGGAGCGGGGCTTTGTCTGGCAGCATGACCCGCGGCGGAAATACCCCACGCTGCGGCCGGTGGACGGCGGCCGGGCCGTGCGCATCTACCGGCTGGGAGCGTACTATGACTGGCCCGCCATCTGCCAGGCGCTGGATGACAATTACGACCGCTACGGCCCACGGTTCTACGCCCACCGGCATGATCCGCGGTACACGCTGCGGCTGCCGGTGGAGTACCGCAGCCTGCGCTATGCCCGCTGCCGCGGGCGCTGGCCCACCCTGTGGGAACAGGCCAAACGACAGAGCGGGCTGTGGCGGCTGTACATGTACTACTGCTACCAGTTAGGCATCTATCCCAGGCGGCCCGCGCCGCGGGTGAACTGGCCGGAAATCCGGGCCATCTGGCAGGATATAGAGCGCAAACTGGACGAGCTGCAGTTCGTCACCGGCCACGGCTTCGCCAATCTGGGCGCGGTGCGCGCCTACCGGCAGCAGACGGCGGAGCGCGTTGAAGTGCTCACCAACCAGCGCGATACCTGCGCCCGGGTGCTGCGGCGCAAAGCCCCGCCACCCGGCGCGCAGGCGAAGCGGGACGAACTGACTCGGCAGTTGGTGGCGTCGCGGCGGGAGGTCCGGCTGTGCGACCGGGTCATCGACCGGGTGACACGCACCCGTACCTGCCGGGAACAACTGCGGCTGCAAACACAGCAGGAACGGGAGCAGGCGCAGGCCCGCCGGGCCAGATACCGCGGCCGGGCGCGGTAACATAAAATAAAAACCGGGCGGGCACGTCCGAAGCCATTTCGACGTACCCGCCCGGGCCTTGTTTGGGCCTTTTGGTCATTTGTACCCAACGGCACACAGCCATCCTTGTTGGGTTTGGTGATGGATAAATCCAGCCGTTGATGGTATCGTTGGGTTGAGGCAACACCGCATAATTCTGGTGCGCGGCACGGCGGCCAGGGCACGTCAGATGCTAAGAGAAAAGCGCAGGTAATACTGGATGTATTACCGAGCATTTTCTCGACGCAGATGGCGCGCAATGGACGGTGTGACGTGTGCCAAGCCGTCAGGCGTGAATTGTGCGGTGTTGCCTTTAAGCCGGAACGGCTGCCACAAAACGGAATATGCGAATCAAAAAAGGAGCGATGCTATGGTTTCTGGAAGATTGCAAGAGAAAAACGGCTATTACTACATGGTCCTCAGCTACAAGGACGCGACCGGCAAGCGCAAACAGCCCTGGTACGCCACCGGCCTGCCGGTAAAAGGCAACAAGCGCAAGGCCGAGGAGATGCTGCGGGAACTGCGGCGCGGGTTCACGCCGCCCACACCTGAGCGGGCCACCGACCTGAGCCCCGACATGCTGTTCAGCGACTACATGCTCTACTGGCTGAAGGTCGTCCGCGCCACGGTGGAGGAGACCACCTGGGGTTCCTATGTGCGCAACGTCCAGGGGCACATTGTGCCCTACTTTGAAGGGCGGGGCATCACGCTGGCGGGGCTGCAGGCGCGGCACATCCAGAGCTTTTATCTGCACGAGCTGGAAACGCTGAAAGCCACCAGTGTGCTGCGGCTGCACGCCAACCTGCACAAGGCGCTGAAATACGCGGTGCGGCTGGACCTGATCCCCGGCAACCCGGTGGATAAGGTGGACCGCCCCAAGGCCGAAAAGTACATGGCGTCCTACTATACCGCCGACGAGATGGAGCAGTTGTTCGAGGCCGCCAAGGGCAGTCCGCTGGAACTAATCATCCAATTCGCAGCCTTCTACGGCCTGCGCCGCAGCGAGGTGCTAGGCCTGCGGTGGGAGGCTATCGACTTTGCCGCCAAGACGCTGACCATCCGGCACATTGTCACCACGGTCAGCATCGACGGCAAGAGCAAGCTGGTGGAGGCAGACCGGGCCAAGACCAAGTCCAGCCTGCGCACCCTTCCATTGGTGGCGGCCTTTGCCGAGCGATTGCAGGCGCTGAAGGCGCAGCAGACCTACAACCGCAAACTCTGCGGCAACTGTTACAACCATCGGTACGATGGCTATGTGTTTGTGGACGAGATGGGCAACCTGATCCAGCCCGACCGGGTATCCGATGGATTTGCCCGGCTGCTGAAAGCCCACGGCCTGCGGCACATCCGCTTTCACGATCTGCGGCACAGTTGCGCCAGCCTGCTGCTGAAGCAGGGCGTGCCGATGAAGCAGATCCAGGAATGGCTGGGCCACAGCGACATCTCCACCACGGCCAACATCTACGCCCACCTGGACTCCCAGTCCAAGCAGCTCAGCGCCGCCACGATGGAACAGGCGCTGGCGCTGCCGGAGGAGCTGCCCAAAAGCCGGTGGTAAGGAGAGAAAAGTGTTGTCAGCGACAGGCGTTTAAGAAAAAGGCGCCGCGCCGCAAAGCTGCGGTGTGACGCCATTTTTGGCGGAGAGTTAGGGATTCGAACCCTAGGTCCCGTTAGGGACACAGCATTTCGAGTGCTGCACCATCGACCACTCGGACAACTCTCCATATTTACTTTTTCTGGCACCGGCTTGCAAGACCCTCGGACGAATGCGAGATTTCGGTGCAAGAACAGCAATTTTCAGGCGGGGTACAAGGCCCCGCAAAGCCCGCCGCAAAGGGATTTGCCGCGGACAAACCGGCCAGTGGGTCACGCCCTTTCGAGTGCTGCACCATCGACCACTCGGACAACTCTCCATATTGAATTTTTCAAGCACCGTCTTGCGCGTCCTTCGGACAAATGCAAGATTTCGATGCAAGATAAGCGGGAAAAATTTTGATACACACCCCGGATTCAGCCCCGTGGGAAGCCAAACCCTGCGGACGAATCAGCCAGAAAGCCTCAAACTTTCGAGTCACGCCTCTTCGACCACTTGAGTACTGCTCCATATTCGCCCGCTCACAAACGAGCCATTTTGTATTATAACAGGTTTGACGGGCCGCGTCAACGCGAAACGCGGAGCAAAAGGGGCGGTCGGGCAAAGGGAGGGAGCGCCGGCTTGCGCGGCTCCGGCCGCGCCCGCCGGCCGTCCGGGCGGGGCAGGGGAGCGGCCGTGTTTTCCTTTGCGCCTTTCGGGGTGCGCCCTGCCTTTTTCCCCGCCGCGCGCCGGCGTGACCGGCCCCTTCGCCGTTCAGCCCTTCGCCGCCGGGGGCAGTTTGCCCTCGGCCAGGTCCTGGAGGGTGATGCCGTCGAAGTAGTCGTTGATGAGTTTGTCCAGCCCGTGCCACATGGCGCGGGTGGTGCACTGGTGCGCCCGGCCGCAGGCCGGCGCGCCTTCCGCCATGCAGGACACCGGCGCCAGCGTTTTTTCCGTCAGACGCAGGATGCTGCCCACCGTGTAGTCCTTCGCGGGCCGGGTGAGCCGGTAGCCGCCGTTCTTGCCCCGCTGGCCCTCCACAAAGCCCGCCTTCGCCAGCGGCGCGAAGATGGCCTCCAGATATTTTTCCGAGATGCCCTGGCCCTCGCTGATGCGCGCCAGCGGCTGGTATTCCCCCTGGGGCGCCGCCGCCAGCTCCACCATCACCCGCAGCGCGTACCGCCCCTTGCTGGACACCACCATCTTTTTCGCCTCCTTCGGCCTTTCTTTTTTGATTATTATGCCACACCCTTCGCGGCTTTGGCAAGCCGTTTTCGCAAATTTCCTATTGACATTGTAGGAATTTGCGCGTATGATAGAGGCATAAACCTACAAGGTTTATAGGTTTTATTGAGAAAAAGGAGTTTTTTCCTATGATCTATGCAGACAACGCGGCCACCACGCCCGTCTCGCCGGCGGCGCGGGCGGCCATGATCGACGCCATGGACAAGCTGTGGGGCAACCCCTCCAGCCTGTACACCTTCGGCCAGCTGGCCGAGGAGGCGCTGAGCGACGCCCGCGCTCGGGTGGCCGGGTGTCTGGGAGCCGAACCGGGGGAGATCATCTTCACCTCCGGCGGCAGCGAGGCGGACAACCAGGCCCTGCGCAGCGCGGCGGCCTTTGGGGCGAAGAAGGGCAAGCGCCACATCATCAGCACCGCCTTTGAGCACCACGCCATCCTGCACACGCTGGACGCGCTGCGCACCGAGGGCTTTGAGGTGACGCTGCTGCCGGTGCACTCCGACGGCCTTGTGCGGCCGGAGGAACTGCAGGCGGCCCTGCGCCCGGACACGGCGCTGGTGAGCGTGATGTTCGCCAACAACGAGATCGGCACCATCCAGCCCATCGCCCAGCTGGGCCGCATCTGCCGGGACGCCGGTGTGCTGTTCCACACCGACGCGGTGCAGGCGGCGGGGCACATCGCCATCGACGTGAAGGCCATGAACATCGACATGCTCAGCCTTTCCGGCCACAAGTTCCACGGCCCCAAGGGCGTGGGCGCTTTGTATGTGCGCAGGGGCGTGCCGGTGGTCCCCCTCATCCACGGCGGGGCCCAGGAGCGCCGCCGCCGGGCTGGCACCGAGAACCTGCCCGCCATCGCGGGCATGGCCGCCGCCCTGGAGGAAGCCTGCGCCCATCTGGAGGAGAACGCCGCCAGGGTGAGCGCCCTGCGTGACAAGCTCATCGCCGGGCTTTCGGCCATTCCCCACAGTGCGCTGAACGGCGCGGCCGAGCCGCGCCTGCCGGGCAACGTGAACTTCTGCTTTGAGGGCATCGAGGGCGAGAGCCTTCTGCTGATGCTGGACGAGGCGGGCATCGCCGCCTCCAGCGGGTCGGCCTGCACCTCCGGGTCGCTGGACCCCAGCCACGTGCTGCTGGCCATCGGCCGGCCCCACGAGGTGGCCCACGGCTCGCTGCGGCTTTCTTTGAGCGAGGCGAACACCAACGAGGACGTGGAGCACATTCTGAAGGAAGTGCCCCGGGTGGTGGACTACCTGCGGGCCTGCAGCCCCGTTTGGGACGAACTGGAAAAAGGAGAGAGAGACTATGTTATACTCTGACAAGGTGATGGACCACTTCCGCAACCCGCGGAACATGGGCAAAATGGAAGACGCCGACGGCGTGGGCGAGGTGGGCAACGCCAAGTGCGGCGACATCATGCGGATGTACATCAAGGTGAAGGACGGCGTCATCGAGGACGTTTCCTTCATCACCTTCGGCTGCGGGTCGGCCATCGCCACCAGCAGCATGGCCACCGAGATGATCAAGGGCAAGCCCCTGTCCGAGGCGCTGGAGCTCTCCAACAAGGCGGTGGTGGAGGCGCTGGACGGTCTGCCCGCCCACAAGATCCACTGTTCGGTGCTGGCGGAGGAGGCGGTGAAGGCCGCCGTGAAGGACTATTACGACAAGCACGGCGTTTCCTACGACGCCGCCGCCTTCTGCACCGGGGACTGCGGCTGCTGCCACGCCCACGAATGACATCCCCTCACCCCCAAAAACAGCAAGCATATACAAAGGCCGCCGGCCGTGGTTTTCCACGGCCGGCGGCCTGTTTTGTTCAGAATTTGCGGTATTGGTCCAGCTTCGCTTTGGCGCTTTCCAGCTGGGCGTGCACGCTCTCGGGGGCGGGGCCGCCGAAGCTGCGGCGCAGCGCACAGCACGCGCCCAGGTCGATGGCGGCGTAGACGTCCTCCTCAAAGAGATCGCTCATGGCCTTGTACTGGGCCAGGGGCAGGGTGTCCAGCGTGAGGCCGCCCTTGATGCACATGGCCACCAGCTGGCCGGTGAGCTTGTAGGCGTCCCGGAAGGGCATGCCCTTTTTGGTGAGATAGTCGGCGCAGTCGGTGGCGTTGATGAAGCCTCTGGAGGCCGCCTTGCGCAGGTTGTCCGGCAGCACCTTCATGGTGTCGATGAGGGGGGCCAGGGTGGTGAGGCACAGGTCGAGGGTGTCCACCGCGTCAAAGATGGCCTCCTTGTCCTCCTGCATGTCCTTGTTGTAGGCCAGGGGCAGGCCCTTCATCATCACCAGCAGGGTGGTCAAATCGCCGCAGACCCGCCCCGTTTTGCCCCGGATGAGCTCGTTCACGTCGGGGTTCTTCTTCTGGGGCATGATGGAGGAGCCGGTGGTGAAGGCGTCGTCCAGCTCGATGAACTTGAACTCCCAGCTGCACCAGAGGATGATCTCCTCCGACAGGCGGGACAGGTGCACCATGCAGGTGGCGATGACCGCCGCCAGCTCGATGCAGAAATCCCGGTCGGACACGCCGTCCAGGCTGTTCTCGCAGGGGCCGTCGAAGCCCAGCGCCGCGGCGGTGGCGTGGCGGTCGATGGGGTAGGTGGTGCCCGCCAGCGCGCCGCTGCCCAGGGGGCAGACGTTCATCCGCTTTTTCCAGTCGGCAAGGCGGTCCATGTCCCGCAAGAGCATCTGCACATAGGCCAGCAGATGGTGGCCGAAGGTGACCGGCTGGGCCCTTTGCAGATGGGTGTAGCCGGGCATCACGTCCGCCGCATGGGCGGCGGCCTGTTTTAAGAGCGCGTCGCAGAGGGCGGCCATCTTTTCGTTGAGGGTGCCCGCCGCGTCCCGCAGAAACAGGCGCAGGTCCACCGCCACCTGGTCGTTGCGGCTGCGGCCGGTGTGCAGCCGCTTGCCCGGCTCGCCGATGCGCTTTGTCAGCTCGGCCTCCACAAAGGTGTGGATGTCCTCGGCGGCGGGGTCGATGGCAAGGGCCCCGCTTTCAAGGTCCGCCAGGATGCCCTCAAGGCCCGCCTGGATGGCCGCGCCGTCCGCCTCGGAAATGATGCCCTGCCCGGTGAGCATGGCCGCGTGGGCCATGCTGCCGGTGATGTCCTGGGCGGCCATGCGCCGGTCGAACCGGATGGAGGAATTGAAGTCGTTCACACGGCTGTCCACCGCTTTGGTGAACCGTCCCTGCCAGAGCTGCATGGTCCAACTCTCCTTCGTCTTATTTGTTCCAGTTTTTCGACAGCTTCGCCCGCTCGCGGATGGACAGGCCAAACAGGTTGATGAAGCCCGCCGCGTCCGCCTGGTTGTAGTCGTCGTCCTCGCCAAAGCTGGCGGTCTGCTCGTCGTAGAGGGTGTAGGGGGAGGTGATGGAGGCGGGGGTGATGTTGCCCTTGTAGAGCTTGACCTTCACGTCGCCGGTCACCGTGGCCTGGGTGGAATCCACAAAGGCGTCCAGCGCCTCGCGCAGGGGGGTGAACCACTGGCCGTTGTAGACAAGGTCGGCGTACTTCTGGGCGGCGATGGCCTTGAAGTGGCTGGTCTCCTTGTCCAGGGTGATGCTCTCCAGCAGGTCGTGGGCGGCGTAGAGGATGGCCCCGCCGGGGGTCTCGTAAACGCCGCGGCTCTTCATGCCCACCAGACGGTTCTCCACGATGTCCAGGATGCCGATGCCGTTCTTGCCGCCCAGCTCGTTGAGCTTTTCCACCAGGGCCACGCTGTCCATCGTTTCGCCGTCCAGCGCGGTGGGCACGCCCTTTTCAAAGTGGATGGTCACATAGGTGGGCTCGTCCGGCGCCTGCTCAGGGGCCACGCCCAGCTCCAGAAAGCCGGGGCGCAGCAGGGGAGCCTCGTTGGCGGGGCTCTCCAGGTCCAGGCCCTCGTGGGACAGATGCCACAGGTTCTTGTCCTTGGAATAGTTGGTCTCCCGGCTGATCTTCAGGGGGATATTGTGGGCCTCGGCGTACTCGATCTCCTCCTCGCGGCTCTTGATGCTCCACTCGCGCCAGGGGGCGATGACCGCCAGCTCGGGGGCGAAGGCCTTGATGGTGAGCTCAAAGCGCACCTGGTCGTTGCCCTTGCCGGTGCAGCCGTGGCAGATGGCCTCGGCACCCTCCGCCTTGGCGATCTCCACCAGACGCTTGGCCAGGGGCGGGCGGGCAAAGCTGGTGCCCAGCAGATAGGTCTCGTACTTCGCGCCCGCTTTCAGGGTGGGCCAGATATAGTCCTCCACAAAGGTTCTTCGCAGATCTTCCACATACAGTTTGGATGCGCCGGTGGCCATCACCTTGGCCTCCAGGCCGTCCAGCTCGTCGCCCTGGCCAACGTTGCCCGCCACGGCGATGACTTCACAGCCGTAGTTCTCTTTCAGCCAGGGGATGATGATGGAGGTGTCCAGCCCGCCGGAGTAGGCAAGGACGACTTTCTTGTACTGCTTTTTCATGGTGCTGCGACTCCCTTTCCTTTGGGCCGTGGCCCCCTGTTTTGCCTGTATATTTTGAATATATA
>NZ_DBGFPE010000040.1:0-19691 GCF_048526665.1 Candidatus Allofournierella excrementavium | reverse complement strand
CCCGTTATTTCCGAGCCTATCATCACGCAAACAACCTATGAACACAGAAAAACGGCGTGACCTTCGGGTCACACCGTTCTCTGCGACAAAATAGTTACTTGTCACTATTAAGCCTTGCGCGGCGGGGCGTTATGATGTATAGTGTTACCGTGCCCCTTCCGGGGCGCGGAATGCAAGAAGAAAAAGGAGAAAACGCATGAAAGCGATCATGGATGTATTGCGGGGCGTGGCCATCGGCGTGGCCAACATCATCCCCGGCGTGTCCGGCGGCACCATGGCGGTGTCCATGGGCGTGTACGACAAGATCATCGGCGCGGTGAGCGGCCTGTTCAAGCACTTCAAGCAGAGCATCCTCATCCTGCTGCCCCTGGGGCTCGGCATGGGCATCGGCATCGTGGCCTTCGGCTATGCCCTGCGCTATCTGCTGGCCGAGCATACCCTGGCCACCTGCCTCACCTTCGTGGGCCTTATCCTGGGCGGCCTGCCCATCCTGTGGGTGCGCCTCAAAGAAAGCCTGGCCAAAAAGGCCCGCAAGGGCGCGCCGGTGGGCGAGGTGGTCTGCTTTGCCGCCCTGCTGGCCTTCGGCGTGGGCATGGCCCTGCTGCAGGGGGGCGACGAGACGGTGAAGGCCCTCGCCCTTACCCCCGGCACCGCCCTGCTGCTGGCGGCCCTGGGCCTTATCGCCAGCGCCACCATGGTCATCCCCGGCGTGTCCGGCAGCATGGTGCTGATGGTGCTGGGCTACTACAACACCATCCTGGATCTGGTCACCGGCTGCGTGGACGGGCTTTTCGCGGGCGACTTCGCCCTCATCCTGCACAACGTCAGCCTGCTGCTGCCCTTCGGCGTGGGCGTGGCGCTGGGCATCTTCGGCATCGCCAAGGTCATCGAGTACCTCTTTGCCCACTTCCCCAGCCAGACCTTCGCGGGCATCATCGGGCTCATCCTGTCCAGCCCCTTCGCGGTGCTCTACTCTTCCGGCGCGCTGGCCCATTTCACCGTGCCCGGCCTCATCGTGGGCCTCATTATTGGCGCCGCCGGCGCCTGGGTGACCCTGCTGATGGGCAAGGCCGACCCGGAATAAGCCTGTTCACTCCAAAGCCGCCCCGCCGGGGGCGGCTTTTTTCACATCGCAACGCGCGTTCTGATTTTTTTGCCGGGCGTTGAAGAAACCGGCCCCGCCGGCTCGTTACATAGACACAGTGAGGGGAAAGGGCGGTGAGACACCGGCGTGACAAATGCGCAGTTTGCGACTCTGGTCGAGCAGTACCAGCGGCTGGTGTACACCGTGTGCTACCAGCTGGTGCAGGACCATCAGCTGGCCGAGGACCTGACCCAGGACACCTTCGTGTCCGCCTTCACTCACATGGATTCCTGCCCGCCCGAACACTACAAGCCCTGGCTGGCCCGCATCGCCGCCAACAAGGCCCGGGACCATCTGAAAAGCGCCTGGGCAAGGCGGGTGAGCGCCCCCGGCGACGAGGGGTTCCCCCAATCGCCGCCCCCCGGCACGGCGGCCCCGCCCGGGCCGGAGGACCTCGCCGTCACCGAGGACGAGGCGGCCGCCATCCGGCAGATGGTGCGCTCGCTGCGGGAACCCTACTTACAGGTCTCGGTGATGTACTTTTTGGAGGAGCGCAGCGTGGAAGAAATTTCCCGGGCGCTGCGCCGGCCGCCCAAAACGGTGCACACCCAGCTGTTCCGGGCCAAAAAGATGCTGCAGCAGCAAATCAGGGAAAGGAGCGAGAGGCAATGACCGAACTGTTCAGACCCGACGGCCACCTCACCGACGAGGGGCTGCGGGCCCTTGTGGGCGGTGAGCTGGACGAACTGGGCAGACTGGAAGCCGCCGAGCATTTGAGTTTCTGCGACGCCTGCCTCGTGCGCTACACCGCCCTGCTGGAAGGAGACGTGCTCCAGGAGCCGCCCGCCGACCAGACCCTGCCGGTGATGCGCCGGCTGCGCCGCCGCGCGGCCCAGGCGCTGGCCAGCCGCTACACCGCGGCGGCGGCCGCGGTTTTCATCACCGGTACCCTGTGGTACACCGGCATCTTTGCCGGCATCGCCGGAGTGTTCACGGTGCAGGGGGAGGAGATGACCCCCCAGCCCCCCGCGGCCTCACAGCCGGTCAGGGAGGAAGATGCGGGCAGCGCCATCCTGCAGGCGGTGAGCAACTGGTCCGAGAAGGTGCAGAGCGCTCTGCGCCCCGCTTACCAGGCCCCGCAGAAAAAAGACAAGACCGACCGGAGCGCCGACGCCGACGCCCCGGCTGCCGGCCAGGCGGACGCCGCCGGCACGGCCTCAACTCAAACCAAAGGAGTGGACTGACACATGCAAAAAAACGGATTTCTGACCCTCTGCTTCTCCTTCATCCCCGGCGCAGGCCAGATGTATCAGGGCTATATGAAGCGGGGCCTGACCCAGGTGCTTCTGTTCGTGATCCCGCTGATGATCGGCGGCGTATTCCTGCCCGTGCTGATGGTGCTCAGCGCGGTGGTGTATATGTACAGCTTTTTTGACAGCCTCAACCTTCGCGCCCAGCTGCGGCAGGGCATCGTCCCGGAGGACGCCTTCCTCTTCAGCTGGGACGGCGGCGAGGACCTTGCCCGCCTTGTGGACCGCCGCCACCACCTCATCGGCTGGACCCTGGTGGTGCTGGGCGTGGCCGGGCTTTACCAGGGCTTCGTCAGCCCCTGGCTCTATCGTCTGGTGGACCTCATCGGCTGGGACACGGCGCTGGGCCAGCTGCTGAACCAGGTCGTGCGGGGCATCCCGGGCCTGGCGGTGGGCCTTGTGTTCATCGGTCTGGGCCTGTGGCTCATCAAGGGCGGCAAGAAAAAGCAGCCCGCCGAGCCGGACTACACCGAGTTCAAGGGCGAAGGGGAGGTGTGACGGATGACCGAGCAGGAACGCATGGACCTTCCCACAAACGGCCAGCCGGACGCCGCCCCCACCCCTGAGCCGGCAGGCGCTTCGCAGCCCGAAGCCGCCCCCGCCCCGGCGGCGCAGCCCGCGCCCACCCCGACCCCTGCCCGCCGGCCGCCGGTGCGCCGGGTGGGCACCGTCACCCTGGGCCTTTCCCTCATCGTCACCGGCCTTGCCATCACCGCCTACTTCTTTGTGCCCGGCTTTGACATCATCTTCGTGGCCAAGCTGGCCCCGCTGGTGCTGGTGTTCCTGGGGGCGGAGGTGCTTTGGGCCTCCGTGCGCCGCAAGGGCGAAGAGCGGCTGCGCTTGGATTTCCTGGCCGCCTTCGTGGGCTTTGTGCTCATCTGCGCCAGCCTCTGCGCCGCCACCCTGCCGGCGATGTGGCGCTGGTACGGGCCGGACCGCTCTTCCACCGAGGAGCGCCTTTCCGACGAGCTGGAAGAGCAGCTGCACACCGCCTTCCAGGGCCAGGATGTGTTGGATTGCAGCGGCTGGGTGAACCTGGGCGGCTATGAGTTCGACCGGGAAATGACCCTGGCCGACCTGCGCGCCGAGGACCATGCCGGGGCGAACATCACCCTGGGCGGCACGGTGGAAAACGGCGGCGAGTTCGCCGCCAGAGTGGCGGCGCTGCTGCCCGCTTTGCGGGACGCGGGCGTGGACCGGGCCTACTTCTACTGGAGCGACGACGATGAATCCTGGGACCTTGACCTGGACGGCGTGTTCGACATGAACGCCGACGCCGCCCGCCTTTCTCAGATAGGCCGCCATCAGGTGCAGGTGGTGGACGAATTCGGCGACACCATGTGGATGGAAGAGCGCGAGACCGAGGAGTATCTGGCGCAGCAGGCCGCGGATGCTTCTTCCGCCCCCGAGGGCGACGGCGAGCCCGCCGCCTCCTCCGTTCCCGAGGATTTCAATATGCCCGTGACGGGCGAGGAGACCGCCTGAACGGCCTCTGTTAAATCTCTGCAAAAAGCCCCCGTAATTTTTTACGGGGGCTTTTATTGTGTTTTGCCGCCGCAGATGTTACACTGAAAAGTAATAAATGTGTGAGGTGAGACCATGAAATTTTTGCGGGGATTCACAAAAAAAGAGACCAGCTGGATGATGTACGACTGGGCCAACAGCGCCCATTCTGTGGTCGTGGTCACCATTCTGCCCATCTTTTTCAACACGGTGGCCGGCTACATGCAGGACGCGGCCTCCGGCATGACCGTCTGGGGCTACGCCACCAGCGCCGCCATGGCCATCGTGGCGCTGGCCGCGCCGGTGCTGGGCGTGTTCGGCGACTTTGAGGGCTTCCGCAAGAAACTGTTCACCGTTTTCATGCTGGTGGGCGTGCTCAGCTGCGCGGGGCTGGCCGTCACCCCCCAGCTGGACTTCGTCACCCCCGGCCAGGCGGAAAAGGTGGGCCTTGTCATCCTGGTGCTGTACATCCTGTCCACCATCGGCTTCGCCGGCGCGAACCTCTATTACGACAGCTTCTTGAACGACGTCACCACCGAGGAGCGGATGGACAAGGTCTCCACCATGGGCTACGGCCTGGGCTACATCGGCGGCTCCACCATCCCGCTGCTGATCTTCCTTCTGATGAACCTCATCCTGGGCAGCGACGCCATGCTGTTCTGCCTCTCCTTCGCCTTCGGTCTCACCGCCGTGTGGTGGTTCGTGTTCAGCTTCCCGTTGCTGAAAAACGTGAAGCAGGAAAGCTTCGTGCCCCGCAAAAAGGGCGCGGTGAAGGAGGCTCTGAAGGGCATCGGCGGCACGGTGAAGGAGATTTTCCGCTACAAGCAGATGTTCGTCTTCCTCATCGCCTACTTCTTCTACATCGACGGCGTGAACACCATCATCCACATGTCCACCAGCTACGGCGACACCCTGGGCCTTGACTCCACCAGTATGCTGCTGGCGCTGCTTCTGGTGCAGGTGCTGGGCCTGCCCTTCGCTTTGCTCTACATCAAGGCCAGCGAAAAGTTCGGCGCCCGGTTCATGGTGGGCGTGGGCATCTGCGTCTACATGGGCGTGACCATCTTCGGCTTCTTTTTGCGGGAGGTCTGGCAGTTCTGGGTCATGGCCATCATGGTGGCCACCAGCCAGGGCGGCATCCAGGCGCTGAGCCGCAGCATGTTCGGCAAGCTCATCCCCGACAAGAACCGCTCCGGCGAGTTCTTCGGCTTCTACGACATCTTCGGCAAGTTCTCCGCCATCATGGGCCCGGCGCTGGTGGGCCTGTCCAGCGCGCTGGCCGCCGACGTGATGCTGAAAGAGCAGGGCCTGGACCGGGTCACCGCCACCGCCGAGCAGCTGGCCGCGGTGGACACCGCCGCCGCCCCCTGGGGCATTTTGAGCGTGCTGCTCATCTTCTTCGTGGGCGGCGGGCTGTACTTCTTCGTGCTGCCCCGGTATCTGGAAAAGAAGTGAGCGTTGTAACTTTTCCCCGTTCGTTGTAAAATAAAGGGGCGGCCCCCCGGCGCGTCTGCCGGGCGGCGGCCCCTTTTTTCATTGAGACTGACCGTAAGGGAGTGACCCTTTATGCCGGAAGGCTACACCCACGTCCGCACCGCCAACCGCGCCGCCGCGCTGGCGCAGCTGGAGATAGCGCACCCCGCCGCCTTTGCCTGCGGGGCGAACGGGCCGGACATCTTCTTCTGCTACCGCGCCTGGAAAAGCGGCGAAAAGCGGGGCGAAAACCTGCCCGAACTGGGCTCCCGCATGCACGACGAGAACACCGGCGCGTTCCTGCGCGCCTTGGTGAAATACGCCGCCACCCCTGCCCAGCGCAGCTACGCCCTGGGCTTTCTGAGCCACTACGCCGCCGACTGCACGGTGCACCCCTATGTGGTGTGCGTCACCGGGGAGGGCGGCCCCTACGCGGGCCCCGGCGGCCACGGCTATTTTGAGATCGCGGTGGACAGCTTCCTCCACGAGCAGGACACCGGCAAAGCCGCCGTGCCCGTGGACGACACCACCCCCCGTCTTGCGGGGGCGGCGCTGGCCGAGGTGGGCGCCCTCTTGCAAAAGAGCCTGCGGGAGGCCTTCGGCGTCACCGTCAGCCGAGAGGCCCTGGCGGACACCTTCTGGCACACCCGGGCGCTGCGGCGGATGTTCATCAGCCGCTTTCGCATCAAATACGCCCTGTTCTGGCTGGTGGAGCCTGCCTTTGGCGGGCGGGGCGCGGTGACCGGCCACATCACCCCGGCCCGGCTCGTTGGCACCGGCAAGCACCCCAAGGGCAGCCTGCCCTGCCCCTGGACCCACCCCTTCACCGGCGAGGAGCAGACCGACGACCTGAACGCCCTGCTGGAAAAGGCGGAAAAGCGCTCGGCGGCCTATCTGCTGGCCGCCAAGGGCTATTGGGATGGCCGCCTCTCCATGGAAAAACTCTCCACCCTGCTGGGCAGCGCCAGCTACCTCTCGGGCCTTGCGGACGAGCGCAGCTGCCCCGGCCTTGCGCCGGAGAAAAAGCCCGCCCCCCGGCGCAAACCCGCCGAGCCCAAGGCGGAGGCCCCGGCGGAACAGCCCGCCCGCGCCCGACGCAAGGCCGCCGAAGCGGGGGAGAAGCCTGCGGCGAAAAAGCCCGCCTCCCGGCGCAAACCCGCTGAAACAAAGGCGGAGACCCCGGCGGAACAGCCTGCCCGCACCCGGCGCAAAGCCGCCGAAGCGGGGGAGAAGCCTGCGGCGAAAAAGCCCGCCCGGCGCAAAGCCGCCCCGCCCAAGGAAGCCGCCCCCGAAGGGCAGGCCCCGGCAGAGGAATAACGCAGCAAAAAACGGCCCCGGAGAAAACCTCTCCGGGGCCGTTCTGTTTTTATTTCAGCCGCACATAGGCCTGACGGGCGTTGTCCTTGCCCCGCTCGGTGCGCACCTCGAAGATGCCCAGGCTCAGCACGAAGGGGGTCAGCTTGGAAAAGCCGAAGTTGCGCACGTCGAAGTCCGGGTAGCGCTTGACCAGCAGGTTGCCGATCATGCTCACCGCCAGCCAGCCGTCCTCGTCCGACTGCTCGGCCACGATGGCCTTGATGGCCCCGCGCATGGCGGTCAGCTCCGGGTCCTCCTGGGGGGCCGGGGGCTCGGGCTGGGCGGCCTTCTTGCGGGCGGCCTTGGCCTTGGCGGGCTTTGCCTTCTCCTTTTCCCTGCCCTTTTCCGGCGCGGTCTTTTCTTCGGCGGCGGGGGCGGGCTCGGCCTCCGGCTCCGGCTGAGGCTCGGCCTCCGGCTGGGCGGCCAGCACGTCCAGATAGCGGAACATGTTGCAGGCGGCGATGAAGGGCTTCGGGGTCTTTTTCTCCCCCATGCCGATGACCGTCATGCCGCCCTCCCGCAGGCGGGAGGCCAGACGGGTGAAGTCGCTGTCCGACGAGACGAGGCAGAACCCCTCCACCTTGCCGGAATAGAGGATGTCCATGGCGTCGATGATCATGGCCGAGTCGGTGGCGTTTTTGCCGGTGGTGTAGCTGTATTGCTGGATGGGGGTGACGGAATAGTCCAGCAGCACGTTTTTCCAGCTGGCCATGGTGGGGCTGGTCCAGTTGCCGTAGATGCGCTTGTAGTTGGCCACCCCCTGGGTGGACACCTCATCCAGAATGATTTTGATGTATTTGTCCGACACGTTGTCCGCGTCGATGAGAACCGCGAAGCGGCGGTCTGCGGGCATAAAGCTGCCCCCTTTCTGAAAGGTGCGGCGAAGCGCGCCCCGCCGCCCGAAAAAGCATTTGTACTATCTTATCATACCACAAAGGGATAAAAGTGTAAAATTTGCGCCATACTGCCCTCGGCGGGCCCCGCCCCGCCTTGACAATCCCCGCGCCGGGCCCCATAATAATAGGGGCTGTTTGCGCGAAGCGCGCGCCGCCCTGCAAAGAAAGTGAGGGAGCCATACCCATTATGTTACAACTGGAACATCTCGCCTGGACCATTCCGGGCGGCAACGAGATCATCAAGGACATCACCCTCCGGCTGGACACCGGCCGTCTGGTGGTGGTCACCGGCCCCAACGGCGGCGGCAAGACCACCCTGGCCAAGCTCATCGCCGGCATCCAAGTGCCCAGCGCCGGGCGCATCCTGTTCGACGGGCAGGACATCACCGACCTGGACGTGACCGCCCGCGCCAAGGCGGGCATCGCCTACGCCTTCCAGCAGCCGGTGCGCTTCAAGGGTCTGGCTGTGCGGGACCTGCTGGAGCTGGCCGCCGGCCGCTCCTTGAGCGAGCTGGAGCTGTGCGACCTGCTGGGCAAGGTGGGTCTGTGCGCCCAGGAATACATCGACCGGGAGCTGGACGCCAGCCTCTCCGGCGGTGAGATCAAGCGTATTGAAATTGCCAGCGTGCTGGCCCGGGGCGCGAAGCTTTCCATCTTCGACGAGCCGGAAGCGGGCATCGACCTGTGGAGCTTCGCCCGTCTGGTGGAGACCTTTGAGGAACTGCGCAGCAAGGGCACCGGCACCCTGCTGGTCATCAGCCATCAGGAGCGCATCCTCTCCATCGCCGACGAAATCGTGGTGGTGGCGGACGGCCGGGTGCGTCAGGCGGGCCCGGCGGCCGAGGTGCTGCCCACCCTGCTGGCAAACGAAAAAGCGGTGCGCTGCCCGCTGGAAAAGGAGGACGCACGGGTATGAACCAGATCACCGACGAACTGCTGCGCCTCATCAGCGGCATCAAGAGCGGCGAGCTCAAAGGGGCTTATAACATCCGGGAGGACGGCCAGTGCGCCGCCCGCCAGTCCAGCGAGAACATCCTCATCGAGTCCAAGACCGACGCGCCGGGCCTGGTCATCCACATCAAGCCCGGCACCAAGGGCGAGACGGTGTACATCCCCGCCTGTGTCACCCACGCCGGCGTGGACGACCTTGTCTACAACGACTTCTATGTGGGCGAAGGCGCGGACGTCATCATCGAGGCGGGCTGCGGCGTGCACAGCGAAGGCGAGGAGGAAGCCCGCCACAACGGCATTCACCGTTTCCTGCTGGCCAAGGGGGCCCATGTGCTCTATAAGGAAAAGCACATCGCCACCGGCGACGGCAAAGGCGACAAGGTCATCGACCCGGTCACCGACATCGAGCTGGCCGAGGACGCCTGCCTTGAGATGGACACCGTGCAGCTGGGCGGCGTGAGCCGCACCACCCGCAAGACGCGGGCCGTGCTGCAAAAGAACGCCCGCCTGCTGGTGCGCGAGCGCATCATGACAAACGGCGACGAGTTCGCCCGCACCGACTTCGTGGTGCGGCTGGAGGGCGAGGGAAGCGCGGCGGACCTTGTGAGCCGCAGCGTGGCCCGGGGCCATTCCCGGCAGGAGTTCGCCTCCACCATCCGGGGCAACGCCCCCTGCACCGGCCACTCCGAGTGCGACGCCATCCTGGCGGAGAACGGCACCGTGCTGGCCATGCCCGGCCTGGAAGCGGGCCATGTGGACGCCGCCCTCATCCACGAGGCGGCCATCGGCAAGATCGCCGGCGAGCAGCTGCTCAAGCTCTGCACTCTGGGCCTCACCCCCGAACAGGCGGAGGAGAAGATCATCCAGGGCTTCCTGAAATAAAAACAAAAAGCCCCTTCCCGGTGTGGGAAGGGGCTTTTTTCTTTACTTTTCGCCCAGCGGCGCAAGGTACTTCTGCTCATAGGTGGCAAGGCGGGCGTTGAAGGCCGCGTCCTTGCCCGCCAGCAGGCTGTGCTTGCGGGCGTGCATGTCCGGGTCGTCGGTCTCGTCGCCGATGAGCCGGGCGGCAATGTTGGAGCAGTGGTCGGAGATGCGCTCGGTGTTGGTGAGCACGTCCAGGAACAAAAGCCCCGGCTCGATGCCGCACTCGCCGGCCTTCAGCCGGGTGATGTGCTCCTCGCGCATCAAATCGCACATCCGGTCCACCGTCTCTTCCAGCGGCTCCACCTGGGCCGCCAGGGCGGCGTCCGCCTGGGTGAAGGCCTCGCCCGCCACCCGCTGCACCTCGCCCACCGCCTCGAACAGCAGCGCGGCCTGCTTTCGAGCCGAGGGGGAGAAGCCCCACCCCTGTTCCGAGAGCTGGCGGGCGCAGTCCATCAGGTTCACCGTGTAGTCGCCGATGCGCTCGTATTCGCCCACGAATTTCAAAAGCTCGCTCACCGCGTGGCTCTCGCTCTCGGTGAGCTCCTGGTCGCTGATGCGGATGAGATAGTCGGTGATGGACACCTCCATCTTGTCCAGCAGTTCCTCCCGGTGGGCAACGCTTGCCGCCACCTCCGCGTCGAACTTGGTGAACAGGCCCACCGTCTTGTCGAAGTTGGTGCGGGTGCGGCTGGCCATCTTTTCCACCGCGTTCTTGGCCTGCTGCAGGGCCACCGCCGGGCTTTGCAGAAGGAGCTGGTCCAGCACCGGCATGGACAGGTCCGCCGCTTCGCCCTCCTTTTCGGGGATGGTGCGCTCGGCCAGCCAGGCCAGCGCCTTGGTGAAGGGCATGAACATCAGGGTGACCACCACGTTGAACAGGGTGTGGAAGTTGGCAATGTCGCCCTTGGTCATCACGTCGTTCCAAAAGGGGAAGAGGCCCGCGGCCTTGAGACCGTAGACCCCCGCCAGGAACACGGCGGTGCCGATGACGTTGAAGTAAAGGTGCACGATGGCGCTGCGCTTTGCCGCGGTGGACGCGCCCATGGAGGCGATGAGCGGCGTGGAGCAGGTGCCGATGTTCTGGCCCAGGATGATGGGGATGGCGCTGCCCCAGGTGACCACGCCGGTGCTGGAGAGCGCCTGCAGGATGCCCACACTGGCGCTGCTGGACTGGATGGCCACGGTGACCAGCACGCCCGCCAGCACGCCCAGCACGGGGTTTTGCAGCCGGGTGAACAGCTGGACGAAGAGGGGGCTGTCTTTCAGGGGGGCCACGGCGTTCTCCATGGTGAACAGGCCGGTGAACAGAATGCCGAAGCCCATGCAGATCTGGCCGATGTTGCGCTTTTTGGGGCTCTTCATGAACACGAACAGCACCGCGCCCACAAAGGCCACGATGGGGCTGAAGGTGCTGGGCTTGAGCATGGTGAGCACCCAGCCGGAGCCGGAGATGTCGCTCAGGCGGATGAGCTGGCCGGTGACGGTGGTGCCGATGTTGGCGCCCATGATGACGCCGATGGCCTGGGACAGGGTGAAGATGCCGCTGTTCACAAGGCCGATGCAGATGACGGTGGTGCCCGCGCTGGACTGGATGAGCCCGGTGAGGATGGCGCCCAGCAGAACGGCCTTCCAAACGCTGCTGGTCAGCCGCTGGAGCACGGCTTCCATCTTGCCGCCGGCCAGCTTTTCCAGGCCGGTGCCCATGATGGACATGCCGTATAAAAACAGGGCGATGCCCCCCGCCAGATTGATGACATTGAAGATGGTCATACCGTCCTCCGTGCGGCCCGCCGCCGCTTGGTTAATTTCTGGTAAAAACAAGGTTAAAATTCTGTAAGCAGCTTGATTATACCATCAAAGACGGGTGCGGGGCAAGAAAAACCCCCGCGAAAGCGCGCGCTTCGCGGGGGAAAAAGGCAAAATCGCACAAAATGCGGCACATCGTCCAAAGAAAGCGCCGGGCAGAAAAAGGCCCCCGCGGCCGGCGGCCGCGGGGGTCGAAAGACTAGGAAACTCAGGCCTCGGTGGGGGCCTCGATGCCCAAAGGCGCAAGGTAGGTCTCGCGGGCGGCGTCCAGACGGCGGTTGAACTCGTCGTCGTGGCCGGCCAGCAGCACGTGCTTGCGGGCGTGGGCGTCCAGGTCGTCGGCGCTCATGCCCACGATGCGGGCGGCGATGTTGGAGCAGTGGTCGGAGATGCGCTCGGTGTTGGTGAGCACATCCAGGAACACCACGCCGCCCTCGATGCTGCAGTCGCCCTGCTTCAGGCGGCCGATGTGCCGCTCGCGCAGCGCGTCGCACATCTCGTCCACCGTCTCTTCCAGGGGCTCCACCTGGGCGGCCAGGTCCGCGTCCTCGGAGGCGAAGGCGTCGCCGGCGATGGTCAGGGCCTTGTTGGCGCATTTTTCCAGCTGGTCCAGCTCGTTCCAGGCGTTCTTGGAGAGGGTGATCTCCTCCTCATGGATGCGCTGGGCGCACTGGAGGATGTTGATGGAGTAGTCGCCGATGCGCTCGTACTCCGAAATGAACTTCAAAAGCTCGCTCACCTGACGGCTCTCGCCCTCGTTCAGTTCCTGGTCGCTGATCTGCAACAGGTAGTTGGTGATGGAGACCTCCATCTTGTCCAGCAGTTCCTCCCGGTGGGTGATGGTGGTGGTCACCTCGGGGTCCCAGCGGCGCAGCTGGCCAAAGGAGAGCTGGAAGTTGCGCTGGGCGCGGCGGGCCATCTTTTCCACGGCGCCCTGGGCCTGCTGCAGCGCCACGGCGGGGCTGGAGATGAGCCGCTGGTCCAGAACGGGCATGTCCAGGTCGGCGGAGTCCTGGGCCTTGTCGGGCACGGTGTGCTCCGCCAGCCAGGCCAGCACCCTTGTGAAGGGCAAAAACAGCAGCGTGACCACCACGTTGAACAGGGTGTGGAAGTTGGCGATGCCGCTGCGGTCGATGACCTCGTTCCAGAAGGGGAAGAACCCGGCGGCCTTCAGGCCATAGATGGCCACCAGGAACACGGCGGTGCCGATGATGTTGAAGTAGACGTGCACCATGGCGCTGCGGCGGGCGGCGGTGGAGGTGCCGATGGAGGCCAGCAGGCTGGTGGAGGTGGTGCCGATGTTCTGGCCCAGGATGATGGGGATGGCGCTGCCCCAGGTGACCACGCCGGTGCTGGACAGCGCCTGCAAAATGCCCACGCTTGCGCTGCTGGACTGGATGGCGATGGTGACCAGGGTGCCCGCCAGCACGCCCAGGATGGGGTTTTCCAGCTGTGAGAACAGCTGCACGAAGAGGGGGCTGTCTTTGAGGCCGCTCACGCCCGCCTCAATGGTGAACATGCCGGTGAACAGAATGCCGAAGCCCATGCAGATCTGGCCGACGTTGCGCTTTTTGGGGCTTTTGAAAAAGACGAAGAGCACCGCGCCGATAAAGGCCACGATGGGGCTGAAGGTGCTGGGCTTCAGCAGCGTGAAGATCCAGCCGGAGCCGGTGATGTCGCTCAAACTCAGCAGCTGGCCGGTGACGGTGGTGCCGATGTTGGCGCCCATGATGATGCCGATGGCCTGGGGCAGCGTCAGGATGCCGCTGTTCACAAGGCCCACCACGATGACCGTGGTGCCGGAAGAGGACTGGATGAGCGCGGTGATCACCGTCCCCAGCAGCACGCCCTTCCACACGCTGTTGGTCAGCCGCTGGAGGATGGCCTCCAGTTTGCCGCCCGCCAGCTTTTCCAGGCCGCTGCCCATGATGGACATGCCGTAGAGAAAGAGGGCGAGGCCCCCGGCCACATTGAACACGTCGAATATGGTCATACAATACACCTCAATGAATGATTCCCCGCAAATTACGTTCCAAAGGCGGCCCGGGCAATGGCGCCCCAAGGCCACGCGCTTCGATTATAGCATGGGATTTAACATGCCTTCCACAGCCCGGCGGAACATTTTACATACATTTTACCCAAATCGGGCTGAAAAACGAAAAAGAGGCCGATTTTTCGGCGTTCTGCCCCGCCGGCGTTAAAAAAAGGCAAAATTTTCCCGGCGGAAAAGGGCGGCGCGCCGGGGCGGGGGCGGCCCGAAAGGAACCGCCCGGGGACCGGGGCAGGAGCCGGCGGGCGGCCGCGGCGGTGGGGCGGAGAAGCGGCGCGCGGCGGCGAAGAGCCCGGGGCGAGCCGAAAAAAGCGCCCGCAGGCAGCAAAAAAGCCGCCCCCCGGCGAAGGGGGGACGGCAAAAATGCGGTTTGCGAAAGGGGCGGCGGAACAAAACGGCCGGGCCTCACAGCGCGGCCAGCGTGTAGCCCGCAGCCCGCAGCCCGTCGATGAGCTCGCCCAGCATGGCGCTGTTGGTGGCCATGGGGTGCAGGAGATAGACGGCGTCCGGGTGGGCGGCGGCCAGCGCCTTTTCCAGGCTCTCGGCCACATCCGGCTGGGCGTTCGCGTCCCAGTCGGCGTAGGCGTAGCTCCAGAACACGCTGCGCATGCCCTCGCCCGCCGCCAGGGCCAGCAGCCGCTGGCTGAACACCCCTTCCGGGAAGCGGAACAGGGTGGGGGTCACGCCGAACTGCTCGGCAAACTGCTGGTTGAAATCGGTTATTTCGGCCCGGGCCTCCTCGTCCGGGAGGGTGGTCATGTCCTTGTGGGTGGCCGAGTGGCTGCCCACCGTGTGGCCCTCCGCCAGCATCCGCTCCACCGTCTCGGCGTTGTTTTTGGCGTAGCTGCCCACCACGAAGAAGGTGGCGGGGGCGTTCTTTTCCTTCAGCGTGTCCAGAATGGCGGCGGAGTAGCCCGTCTCATAGCCGAAATCGAAGGTCAGATAGATGGTGGGCGTCTCGGCCTCGGGGGCAAGGAACACCCCGCCCCACTGGCCGTATTTTTCCTGGTAGGTCACCGCGCCGATGGGCTGGTTTGATTCGTTCACCTGCTTGCCCTGGCCCCAGCCCAGCCGCTCGGTCTCAAGACCCGTCAGGTCAAAAGGGGTGGCCAGCGCAGGCCAGTTCACCCCCGCCGGGGCGGGGCTGGGCGTGGGCGCGGGCGAGGGGGAAGGGGAGGGGGCGGCCGTGGGGTCCGGCGCGCTGCTCACCGGGGCGGACACAGACCCGGAAGCCGGGTCCGCCGCCGGGGCCGGGCGGAGGAACACCACCGCCGCCAGGGCGATGCAGCACACCGCCGCGAAGATGCAAAGAAGAGCCAGCTTGCGCATAAAAGCGCTCCTTTCCGGGCGGTCAGCCGCCCTCGCTCATCACCACCACGTTGGCCTTGGCGGGCAGGCAGGCGGCCCAGTCGTCCTGGCGGCTCAGCCAGCCGTAGCCCTCGCACAGATGGTCGGGGCAGGGGGAGTCCACAAAGGCGATGGCGCCGTCCTTCACCTCCAGATGGATGGTGTAAAGGCCGGTGTCCACGTCGTAGCGTGCGTCCTTGTTCAGGGGGATCTCCATGGTCTGGCCGTCCTCGCCGTAGGTCAGCACCGCCACGCCGCCCGCGGGGCGGGAATTGAGCCACAGAAAAAGAAAAAGCGCTATTGCCAACAATACAGCAGTGAAAATGAGGTTGGCCGTCATTTTTGATAGAAATACAGTAGTGAACAAAGTAAAAGGATTCTGTTTTGAATCTTTTTTCTCCATGAAAGAGACCTCGCGTTTCGTTGGATTCCCCTTCATTATAACAGAAAATATCCGGCGGGCAAATGGTTTTCAAGGGCGGGCCGCAGTGGTATAATAGCAGTATCGACCGACGGAAAAGGAGATAATCGCTATGCTGTTTGAAACTTACCGCGCCTCGGTGGACGCTTTTGTGGCGGCCAACCGGGAGAACGTGATCCGCGACATCAAGCGTCTGGTGGATGTGCCCAGCGTGGAGGGCCCCGCAGAGCCGGGCAAGCCCTTCGGCCCCGGCCCCGCCGCCGCCCTGGCGGAAGGCCTGGCCATCGCCGGGGAGATGGGCCTTGCCACCCACAACTGCGAAAACTACATCGGCTGGGCCGAGCTGAAAGGCGAGAGCGCCGCCCAGATCGCCACCATCACCCATCTGGACGTGGTGCCCCAGGGCAACGGCTGGACCGCCGACCCCTTCGACATGCAGGTGAAGGACGGCTGGCTCATCGGCCGGGGCGTGGCCGACGACAAGGGCCCCAGCGTGCTGTGCCTGTATGCCTTGAAGTTCCTCAAGGAGCAGGGCGTGCCCCTCAAGTACACCGTGCGCGCGCTGCTGGGCGCCAACGAAGAGACGGGCATGAAGGACGTGGACTATTATCTCGAGCATTACGAAGCCCCCGCCTTCTGCTTCTCGCCGGACGCCGAGTTCCCGGTGTGCAACGGCGAAAAGGGCGGCTTCAACGGCGAGCTGGTGAGCAACCCCCTCGCCGGCAACCTGCTGGAGTTCGAGGGCGGCGTTGCCCACAACGTCATCCCCGACCGGGCCACCTGCCTTGTGAAGGGCGACATCTCCAGGCTCTCCGAGCGCCAGGGCATCACCCTGGAGGAGGAGAACGGCGCGGTGCGCATCCGCGGCTGGGGCAAGGGCGGCCACGCCGCCATGCCCGCGGGCACGGTGAACGCCATCGGCCTCATCGTGGACTACCTGCTGGATAACGGCCTTTGCACCGAGGAGGAAAACGCTTTCCTGAAAGTGCTGCAAAAGCTGCACCACGCCACCGACGGCAGCGGCGTGGGCATCGCCGCCAAAGACGAGGCCTTCGACCCGCTGACCATCATCGGCGGCATGATCACCATCCGGGACGGACGCATCCGCCAGGATGTGGACAGCCGCTACCCCACCAGCATCACCGGCGAGGAAATTGCCCGGCGGCTGGGCGAGGCGCTGGGCGGCGCCGGCGTGGTGGAGGACGCCCGCTGGAACAAGCCCTTCTACATCAGCGCCGACGACGCGGCCATCCAGGCCCTGGTGGACACCTACAATGAGGTCACCGGCGAAAACGCCAAGCCCTTCACCATGGGCGGCGGCACCTACGCCCGGCACTTCCCCCGTGCGGTGAGCTTCGGCCCCGAGCGGCTGGACACCGTCCTGCCCGATTTCGCCGGCCCCATGCACGGCGCGAACGAGGGCGCGAACATCGACCAGCTGATGCAGGCGCTGAAAATTTACATCCTTGCCCTGCTGCGTCTGCAGGACATCGAGCTGTAAATGTTTTTTGAAAGAAAAATAAAGGTCAGAATCCACGGGCATGTACCGGGGATTCTGACACCTTAACAGAAAAAGCCGGCGGTTTTGTGTGCGTAGTGCGCAAAACCGCCGGCTTTTTCGCCGGAAAAGGGTTGCCGTTCGCCTTGGGCGATGCACAGCGCCTTTGCGCTGTGCAAGGCAAAGGGCGGTTTGCCGGGGCAAATCGCGCCCTCGCTTGTGGGCGCGAAGCCCACGGGGGAAACCAATAAGCAGCCCCCGCGCTAAAGCGCGGGTGGTGCGTTTGGTGTCCCTCGGAGTAACTTAGAAGAACAGGTCCTTGCCGGGGTAGACCGGCTCCATGGTCAGACGCACGCCCAGCTTGCGCAGGGTGCCCTCGTCGCCGCTGTGCAGCATCTGGGTGGAGTGCATGTCGCAATCCCGCAGGTCCTTCAGGGCGGCCAGGGCCTTGGCGGCGGTCTCGTCGGTGGCGGCGCTCACCGCAAGGCCCGCCAGCACGTCGTCCACCTTCAAAACGCTGGCACGGCTGTGGAGATAGTCGATTTTCAGCCGCAGCAGGGGCACCAGCACCTGCTGGCTGATGAGCAGCACCTCGTCGGGGATGCCCGCCAGCGCCTTGATGCTGTTCAGCACGGTGGCGCTGGAGGCGCTCATCAGGTCGCTGGCCTTGCCGGTGATGATGCGGCCGTCCGGCAGCTGCAGCGCCGCCGCGGGCTTGCCCGCCGCCTTCTGCTTTTCCAGCGCCGGAGCCACCACGGCCCGGCTGTCGGTGTGCACGTTCAGCTGCTGCAGGATGTTCTCGATCTTGTGCAGGGCGGCCTCGCTGGCCTTGCCCTGCTTTGCGTCGCAGGCGGCCTTGTAGTAGCGGCGCAGAATTTCCTGGGTGGCCGCCTCGCGCACCGCCTCGTCGTCAAAGATGGCGTAGCCCGCCATGTTCACGCCCATGTCGGTGGGGCTGCGGTAGAAGTTCTTGTCGCCGGTGATGCGGGCCAGGATGTTCTGCACGATGGGGAAGGCCTCCACGTCCCGGTTGTAGTTCACGGTGGTCTCGCCGTAAGCCTCCAGGTGGAAGGGGTCGATCATGTTCACGTCGTCCAGGTCGGCGGTGGCCGCCTCGTAGGCCAGGTTCACCGGGTGCTTCAGGGGCAGGTTCCAGATGGGGAAGGTCTCAAACTTGGCGTAGCCCGCCATCACGCCCCGCTTGTACTCGTGGTACACCTGGGACAGGGCGGTGGCCAGCTTGCCGCTGCCGGGGCCCGGGGCGGTGAGCACCACCAGGGGCTTGGTGGTCTCGATGTAGGGGTTGGAGCCGTAGCCCTCGTCGGAGCAGATGTGGTCCACCGCCATGGGGTAGCCGGCGATGGGCCGGTGGATGTAGTTCTTCACGCCCCGGCTGGTGAGCTTTTTGGCAAAGGCGTCGGCGGCGGGCTGGCCGGTGTACTGGGTGATGACCACGCTGTTCACCGCGATGTCCATGGCGGTGATGTCGTCGATGAGGCGCAGCACCTCCATGTCGTAGCTGATGCCCAGGTCCGCGCGCATCTTGGTCTTTTCGATGTCGCCGGCGCAGACGCAGAAGATAATTTCGGCCTTGTCCCGCAGCTCGTGCAAAAGGCGAATTTTGCCGTTCACGTCAAAGCCGGGCAGCACCCGGGCGGCGTGGTAGTCGTCGAAGAGCTTGCCGCCGAACTCCAGATACAGCTTGCCCTTGAACTTGTCGATCCGGGCCAGGATGTTCTCGGTCTGTTTTTGAATGTAAAGCTTGTTGTCAAATCCGATCCGCATACACGATTCCCCCCGCGCATTTTCCAGAAATAGTTTCAATACCTATACAGAATACCACGCGCCCCGGCCCAATGCAAGGAAAAACGCCCGCCTTCGCGGCAAAAACAGCGGGCCCTGAGCGGCGCACAAAAAGTTCAAAAATTCCCTATTGCATTTTTGCCGGGGGCGTGCTATAATAAACGTCGTCGCGGAGGATTAGCTCAGCTGGTTAGAGTGCCTGCATCACACGCAGGAAGTCTGGGGTTCGAGTCCCTAATTCTCCACCAAGAAGGCCCCGGCACGCGAATGCGTGCCGGGGTTTTTCTGCGCCATCCCCCGGAGAGGGGCCTCTTCCGGCGAAGCGTCACGCCGCGGCAAGCGCAAACATCAAGGAGGACAAAACCAATGAAGAAGAAAGCGCTGATCGTTGTTTCCGTTGCTGCCACCCTGGCTCTGGCCCTGACCGCCTGCGGCACCACCGCGCCTTCCGGGTCTTCCAGCGCCGCTTCCGCCAGCACCGCCGCTTCCGGCACCGAGGTTGCCGCCACCGAGACCCTGACGGTGGAAGAGATGAGCCTGCATCTGGCCGACGGCGCGGCGCAGGCCGTGGTGACCGTGGAGCCCGCGGATCTGGCCGGTCAGCTGACCTACAAGACCGGCGACGCGGCCATTGCCACCGTGGACGAGACCGGTCTGGTGACCCCCGTGAAGGAAGGCCACACCAGCCTGCTGGTGCTTGCGCCCGACGGCACCCGCGGCAAGGCCATGATCACCGTTTGGAGCGGCCCGAAGGAGCTGACCCTCACCGCCGACGCTGCTGAGGCCTCTGTGGGCGGCACCGTTGCCGTGGCCGCCGCCGATGAGACCGGCGCCGCCGTGGACGCCTCCACCCTGGCCTGGTCTTCCAGCGACGAGACCATCGCCACCGTGGACGAGACCGGCACCGTGACCGCCGTGGCCGCGGGCGAGGTGGTCATCACCGCCGAGACTGCCTACGAGATCGCGGGCAGCGTGACCATCACCATCGGCTGATAAAATTGCAAGGCAAAGGGGCGCGGCCAAAAGCCGGGGTGCCGTAAGAAAACGACGCCGGGAAGCGTGCGCTTTTGCGGTATCGCGGCGTCAAAGCGCCTTGACAACCACCAAGGGTGCCTGCGGCGCTTTTCCTTGCGCTCCCATCAAAATCGCTCGCTTCCTGGTGCTGTGCAGTCCGGGTCCGCGAAGCGGCCAAGGCCCCGGTGGGGCCTTGGACCGGCTGGGCGGTCTGCAAAGCAGAGCGGGCGCATCTTTGTTGCGCCCGCAGCCCAC
>NZ_DBGFPE010000039.1:0-37094 GCF_048526665.1 Candidatus Allofournierella excrementavium | reverse complement strand
AGTAACAGAACCTTCGCGGCTGGCAGACCGTACTTGCGTGACGTGACGCGCACGCTAGTATTCTAGGGCTATGCCCGCATATGAAAAACCCCCGGCTTTGCCGGGGGATATTTATTGTGTGGACGGGCGGGGGCATCTGTGGTACAATCAAGGGGTGGGTCTGAACCACAGAGAGGGGAGAGTGAGAGCAGATGCTCGAAGCGCTGAAGCAGGCCGTGTGGGCGGCCAACATGGAGCTGCCCCAAAGGGGCCTTGTGACCTATACCTGGGGCAATGTGTCCGGCATCGACCGGGAAAAGGGACTGGTGGTCATCAAGCCCTCCGGCGTGGACTATGAGCAGCTCACCCCCGAAAAGCTGGTGGTGCTGGACCTTGACGGCAATATCATGGAAGGGGACCTGAACCCTTCGTCCGATACAAAGACCCATCTGGAATTGTACAAAGCCTTTCCGGCTCTGGGGGGCGTGGTGCACACCCACAGCCCCTATGCGGTGGCCTGGGCCCAGGCGGGGGAGGACATCCCCTGCTACGGCACCACCCACGCCGACTACTTCTACGGCCCGGTGCCCTGCGCCCGCGGCCTGACCAAGGAAGAGCTGGACGAGGATTACGAGAAAAACACCGGCAAGGTCATTGTGGAGACCTTCACGGGCCGGGGCATCGACCCGGTCCACGTGCCCGCGGTCATCTGCCGCAGCCACGGCCCCTTCACCTGGGGCAAAACGGCGGCCCAGGCGGTGTATCACGCGGTGGTGCTGGAAGAGGTGGCAAAGATGGCGCTGCTGACCCGGCAGGTGGCCCCCCAGGCGCAGCCCGCCCCCGCCCATCTGGTGGAAAAGCACTTTTTGCGCAAACATGGACCAAATGCCTATTATGGGCAGAAATAAAAGGGAGGAAAGAGGAAATGAAGTTCTTTATCGACACGGCGAATGTGGATGAAATTCGCGCGGCGAACGACATGGGCGTCATCGCGGGCGTGACCACGAACCCCAGCCTCATCGCCAAAGAGGGGCGGGACTATGCCGAGACCCTGGCCCAGATCGCGTCCATCGTGGACGGGCCCATCTCCGGCGAGGTGAAAGCCACCACCACCGACGCGGCGGGCATGATCGAGGAAGGCCGCGCCATCTACGCCCTGGACCCCAAGCGCATGGTGGTGAAGATCCCCATGACCGCCGAGGGCCTGAAGGCCATCAAAGCGCTTTCCGCCGAGGGCATCCCCACCAACTGCACCCTTATCTTTTCCGCCAACCAGGCGCTGCTGGCAGCGCGGGCGGGGGCGGCCTATGTGTCGCCCTTCCTGGGCCGGCTGGACGACATCAGCCAGCCGGGCATCGACCTCATCCAGACCATCAGCGCCATCTTCAACAACTACCCCGACCTGCACTGCGAGATCATCGCGGCCAGCGTGCGCAACCCTATCCACGTGACCGACTGCGCCCTGGCCGGTGCGGACATCGCCACCGTGCCCTACAAGGTCATCCAGCAGATGACCAAACACCCGCTCACCGACGCGGGCATCGAGAAGTTCAAAGCAGACTATGTGAAGGTGTTTGGTGAATGATATGACGAAACAACAGGAACTTGAACTGAAAAAGCTTGCCTGCAAGGCGCGCATGGGCGTGCTGACCTCCACCCACGGGGCCAAGGCGGGCCATCCGGGCGGCAGCCTCTCCGCCGCCGACGCGCTGACCTACCTTTATTTCAAGGAGATGAAGGTGGACCCCGCCGACCCCAAAGCCGAAGGCCGTGACCGGTTCGTGCTCTCCAAGGGGCACGCCGCGCCGGGGCTGTACTCTGTGCTGGCGCTGCGGGGCTATTTCCCGGTGGAGGACCTGCCCACCCTGCGCCACACCGACAGCTATCTGCAGGGCCACCCCAACATGAACACCGTGCCCGGTGTGGACATGTCCACCGGCAGCCTGGGCCAGGGCGTTTCCGCCGCCTGCGGCATGGCGCTGGCCGCCAAGTACAAAAAGCAGCCGAGCCGCGTTTACGCCCTGCTGGGCGACGGCGAGCTGCAGGAGGGCGAAGTGTGGGAGGCGGCCATGTTCGCCGCCCACTACAAGCTGGATAACCTGTGCGTTCTGGCGGACCTGAACGGCCTGCAGATCGACGGCCCGGTGGCCGAGGTGATGAATCCCGGCCCGGTGGACGAGAAGTTCAAGGCCTTCGGGTTCTTTGTGCAGGTCATCGACGGCCACAGCTTTGAGGCGCTGGAAGCGGCCTTCGCCGCCGCCCGTGCCGAGAAGGGCCGGCCCAGCGCCATCCTGCTGAAGACCACCAAGGGCAAGGGCGTCAGCTTTATGGAGAACAACGTGGGCTGGCACGGCAAGGCCCCGAACGACGCGGAGTATGAGCAGGGCATGGCGGAACTGACCGCCGCGCTCGAAGAACTGGAGGGGGAGACGGTATGAGCGAAGTGAAGACCATCGCCACCCGCGACAGCTACGGCGCCGCGCTGGTGGAACTGGGCAAGGAGCATGAGGATCTGGTGGTGCTGGACGCGGATCTGGCGGCCGCCACCAAGACCGGCGTTTTCAAGAAGGCGTTCCCGGAGCGCCATTTCGACTGCGGCATCGCGGAGCAGAACATGATCGGCGTGGCCGCGGGCATGGCGGCGGCGGGCCTTGTGCCCTTCGCCTCCAGCTTTGCCATGTTCGCCGCGGGGCGCGCCTTTGAGCAGGTGCGCAACTCGGTGGGCTACCCCCATCTGAACGTGAAGATCGGCGCCACCCACGGCGGCATCTCCGTGGGCGAGGACGGCGCGAGCCACCAGTGCTGCGAGGATTTTGCGCTGATGCGCTCCATTCCCGGCATGGTGGTGCTCTGCCCCGCCGACGACGTGGAGGCCAAGGCCGCGGTGAAGGCCGCCTATGAGCACGAGGGCCCCGTCTACCTGCGCTTCGGCCGTCTGGCGGTGCCGGTGTTCCACGACGAGGCCACCTACAAGTTCGAGATCGGCAAGGGCGAAGTGCTGCGCGAGGGCAGCGACCTTGCCATCCTGGCCACCGGCCTTGAGACCGCCGAGGCCCTGAAGGCCGCCGAGGCCCTGGCCGCCGAGGGCGTGAGCGCCCGGGTCATCAACCTGTGCAGCATCAAGCCCCTGGACGCCGGGCTGGTGCTGAAGGCCGCCAAGGAGTGCGGCAAGGTGGTCACCTGCGAGGAGCACAGCGTCATCGGGGGCCTGGGCGAAGCGGTGTGCGCCGTCATTGCCGAGGCGGGCGTGGCCTGCAAGGTCAAGCGCGTGGGCGTTGAGGACGAGTTTGGCCATTCCGGCCCCGCCAAAGAGCTGCTGGCCCAGTTCGGGCTGGACGCCGCGGGCATCGCCAAGGCCTGCCGCGAAGTGTAAAAAAGGGGAGAGAGGCAATGTCCATTGAACGGGTGAAAGCCTATTTCGCGTCGGTGGGGCTTGCGGACCGGGTGCGGGAGTTCGACGTCTCCAGCGCCACGGTGGAGCTGGCCGCGCTGGCGCTGGGCTGCGAGGGCAAGCGCATCGCCAAGACCCTCTCCTTCATGGGCCCGGCGGGCCCCCTGCTGGTGGTGGCCGCCGGCGACGCCCGCATCGATAACGCCAAATTCAAGGCGCAGTTCGGCCTCAAGGCCAAAATGCTCACCCCCGAGCAGGCGGTGGAGCTGGTGGGCCACGCGGTGGGCGGCGTTTGCCCCTTCGCCGTGAACGAGGGCGTGGAAGTGTGGCTGGATGAGTCACTCAAGCGGTTCGAGACGGTGTTCCCCGCCTGCGGCAGTTCCAACAGCGCCATCGAGCTGACCATCCCCGAGCTGGAAAAGTACGCCGCCCCCAAGGGCTGGGTGGACGTGTGCAAGGGATGGAACGACCCGGCCTGACCACAAAAAACAAAACAAAAAAGCCGCCCAGTGCAGCGCACGGGGCGGCTTTTTTGCGTCATTACAGGCTGAAATGCCAGCGGATGGCGTCGCGGCGCACTTCGCCGGGGCGCAGGATGACGTCCTGGCCGAAGGCGGGCTGGTTCACCGCATCGGGGAAGGTCTGGGGCTCCAGGCAGAAGCCGCTGCGCTTTTCATGGCCCTGCATGAAGTTGCCGGAGTAGAACTGCACGCCGGGCAGGGTGGTCTCCACCGTCATGGTGATGCCGGTGGCGGGGCTCGTCACCCGGGCCAGCGGGCGCAGGCCGTCGGGGCCGGGCACAGAGTCCAGCGCGAAGTTGTGGTCGTAGCCGCCGGCGATGGCAAGCTGGGGGCAGTCCTGCCCGATGCGCTCGCCGATGGCGTGGGGCGCGGTGAAGTCGAAGGGAGTGCCCTCCACCGCTGCCAGTTCGCCGGTGGGGATGAGTGTCTCATCCACCGGGGTGTAGCGGCTGGCAAAGAGACGGAGCTGATGGCCCATCACGGCCTCGGGGCCCGCGTCCTTGCCCGCCAGGTCCCAGTAGGCGTGGCAGGTGAAGGCGGCGGGGGTGGCCTTGTCCGCCTCGGCCTCCCACTCCAGGGCAAAGCCGTCGTCCAGCAGCTTCCAGCGCACGGTCAGCTCCAGCTTGCCGGGATAGCCCTGGTCGCCGTCGGGGCTGGTGAGGGCCAGCTCCAGCAGGTCGTCCTCCGCCCGCACAAGGCGGAACACCCGCTTGTTGAAGCCGTCCACGCCGCCGTGCAGGTGGTTTTTGCCGTTGTTGCAGGCCAGCTGGTAGTCCTTGCCGTCCAGGGTGAAATGCCCCTTGGCGATGCGGTTGGCCACGCGGCCCACAAAAGCGCCCAGATAGTCCGGGCAGTCAAGGTAGGCGGCGGGGTCGGCGTAGTTCACCAGCACCTCCACCGGCTTGCCCTCCGGGCCGGGCACCGCCACCCGCTGCAGGGTGGAGCCACGGTCCAGCACCGAGAGGGAGACGCCGCCCTTTTCCAGCGTGTAGCGGTGGACGGGGGTGCCGTCCGGCAGGGTGAGAAACAGTTCTTTCGTCACAGACATGGGTCCAGCCCTCCCTTTTGTTCAGTCGTTTTCGGTCAGATGGACGCCGCCCACCGGGCGGATGGAGACCACATGGCACATCCCCTCGCCCAGCAGGGCCTCCATGCCGGCCTTGAAGGCGGGCACGAAGTCCAGCGGCACATAGGCCTGGATGGTGCCGGCGAAGCCGCCGCCGTGCACCCGGTAAGCGCCCCGCCCGGCCAGCAGGGTGCCCGCCAGCGCCAGGGCCAGCGCCACCGGCTGTTCCTCGACTGGCTTGGAGCGGCAGAACACGTTCTGCAGGTAATCAAAGCTGGACTCGCCGCTCTCGCGCACCAGCCGCAGATAGCGGTCGAACTCGCCCACGGCCAGCGCCTGGGCCTGCAGGGCGGCCCGTTCATCGTCGGCGTAGAAGTGGAAGGCGCGCAGCAGCGCCCGGTCGCCCAGCTCCTTGCGCAGGGCGGGCAGAGCCTTGTAGAAGGCCTCCTTGGGCACGTCCCGCAGAACCTGGCCGCCCAGCGCGGCGGCCACCGCCTTCATCTCGGCGGGGATGGCGGCGTACTCGCCGGTGAGGTCGGCGTGGTCGGCGCCGGTGTCCACGATGCACAGGGCATAGCCCTGGCCCGCAAGGTCCAGCGAAAGGGGCCGCACCACCGGCGCGGCGGGGTCGGCAAAGTCCATGGCGACCACGCCGCCCACGGAACTGGCCATCTGGTCCAAAAGACCCGAGGGCTTGCCGAAGAAGACGTTCTCGGCGTACTGGCCGATCTGGGCGATGGTGACGGGGGTCTCGGCGCCGCCGGCGAACAGGTGGTTCGCGATGTTGCCGATGAGCACCTCAAAGGCGGCGGAGCTGGAAAGGCCGCTGCCCTTGAGCACCGCGGAGGTGGTGTAGGCGTCGAAGCCCTGCACCGGCCAGCCCTTTGCGGCAAAGGCGGCGCACACGCCCCGGATGAGGGAGGCGGAGTGGTTGGTCTCCTCTTCCGCGGGGGTCAGCCGGGCGAGGTCCACCACGTCCATCTTGAAGCCCTCGCTGAGCACCCGCACCGTATTGGTGCCGTTGGGCGCGGCCAGGGCGATGACGTCCAGGTCCACGCTGGCGGCCAGCACACGGCCGTGCTGGTGGTCGGTGTGGTTGCCGCCCAGCTCGGTGCGGCCCGGCGCGGAGTAGAAGGCGAACTCCCGCTCGCCGTCACCGAAGGCGGCGGTGAAGCCCTCCACCAGACGGGCATAGCGGGCGCGGCAGTCGGCGGCGGAGCGGCCCGCGCAGCCGTAGAGGCTGGCGAAGGCGGCGTCCCACCGGCCGGCGGAAAGGTCGGCTAAAAGCTGCTGTGCGTTTCTCATTGCATAAGACCCCTTTCACGGGCGTTTTGTCGGCATCATTATACCATGAAAGAAAGGCGGCGTACAGGGGCGGCGGGGGTTCTTGTCAAGAAAAGAGAGGAACGGTATAATAAAGTACAGAATAGTGAAAGGGAGGAGACCCTATGGACCGACCCGGCGTCGTTTGGCAGGACCGCAAGCGCATCATTTTCGGCCTGCCCTGGACCTTCACCAAGTACGTTCTCACCAAAGAAAAGCTGCTCATCCAGACCGGCATCCTGAGCACGAAGGAAGAGGAAGTGCGCCTTTACCGCATCATGGACGTGACCCTGCGCCGCTCGCTGGCTCAGCGGCTGTTCGGCCTGGGCACCATCCACTGCTGCTCGGCGGACAAATCCACCCCTGAGTTCGACATCAAGTGGATCCCCGACTCCGCCGCCGTGAAGGAGAAGCTCTCCGACCTGGTGGAGGCCGAGCGGATGGCCAAACGGGTGAGCGGCCGTGAGTTCATGACCGACACGGACGACGGCGAGGACATGCTGTGAGCCTTGCTTTACACCCGGCGGCCTTTGTGCTACAATAAGACCCGATAAGTCCGCGCCAGGAAGGCGCGGCGGCGCATTTTAAATAACAGCGATGAGAATGCCACGAAGGCACGGCTGCCCCGCCGCAAGGCGAAGGGCGGCGCTTTCGCGGCATTTTTTTGATGATTTGAGGTGTGGGGATGAAACTGGAAGAATTTCTGCGGGGCAAAGCCGCGGCGCTGGCCTTTTCCGGCGGCACCGACTCCGCCCTGCTGCTGGCGGCGGCGGTGAAGGCGGGCTGCAGGGTGCAGCCCTATTCTGTGCACAGCGCTTTTCAGCCCGGCTTTGAGCTGGAGGACGCAAAGCGCCTCTGCGCCCAGCTGGGGGTGGAGCTGCGGGTGCTGGAGGCCAGCCCCCTGGAGGACGAACAGGTGCGGGCCAACGGGCCCCTGCGCTGTTATTATTGTAAGAGGATGATCTTCTCGGCGCTGGTGAGCGCCGCGGCGGCGGACGGCTTTTCCGAGGTGTGGGACGGCACCAACGCCAGCGACGACGCGGCGGACCGGCCCGGCATGCGGGCGCTGGCGGAACTGGGGGTGAAAAGCCCCCTGCGCCTGTGCGGGGTGACCAAGGCCCAGGTGCGGCGCATGAGCCGGGAATTGGGCCTCTTCACCGCCCAAAAGCCCGCCTACGCCTGCCTTGCCACCCGGGTGCCCACCGGCACCCCGCTGGAGGCCGAGACCCTGCGGCGGGTGGAAGCGGCGGAAGGCGCTCTGATGGCCATGGGCTTTTCCAACTTGAGAGTGCGGGTGCTGGGGCGGCTGGGCCGCCTGCAGCTGCCCGCCGGCCAGCTGGAGGAGGCGGCGCGCCGCCACAAGGACATCACCGGGGCGCTTGCGCCCTGGTTTGACGGGGTGCTTTTGGACCTTGCGCCCCGGAAGGAGGAGTGAAGGATGGAACAGCAGGAGATGCTGGAGCTGCTGGAACAGGTGCAGGCGGGCAAGACCAGCCCCAAGGAGGCCCTGCTCCAGATGAAGATGCAGCCCTTCGAGGACCTGGGCTACGCCAAGGTGGACCACCACCGGGGCCTGCGCCAGGGGGCCCAGGAGGTGGTTTACGGGGCGGGCAAGACTCCGGATCAGATCGCGGGCATCCTGCGGGCCATGGCAGGGCGGGGGGCGAAGAACATCATCGTCACCCGCATGAGCGCCGAGGCCGCCGAGAAGGTGAAGGGGGAGGGCATCCCGCTGGACTATGACCCCCTCTCCCGCTTCGGCCTTGCCGACCCGGCCCCCATCACCGACCCCAAGGGCCTCATCGCCGTGGTCAGCGGCGGCACCAGCGACATGGCCGTCTGCGAGGAGGCCGCCCGCACCGCCGAGGCCATGGGCAACCGGGTGGAGCGGGTCTACGACGTGGGGGTGGCCGGGCTGCACCGGCTGCTGGCCCGGCTGGACGTGCTGATGCAGGCCAAGGTGGTCATCGCCGTGGCGGGCATGGAAGGGGCGCTGGCCAGCGTGGTGGGCGGCCTTGTGGACTGCCCGGTGATCGCCGTGCCCACCAGCGTGGGCTACGGGGCCAACTTCGGCGGCCTTTCCGCACTGCTCTCAATGCTCAACTCCTGCGCCAGCGGGGTGAGCGTGGTGAACATCGACAACGGCTTTGGCGCGGGGTATCTGGCCAGCATGATCAACCACATGGCGAAGGAGGACTGACAGCATGAAAACGCTGTATCTGGAATGCAACATGGGCGCGGCGGGGGACATGCTCACCGCCGCTTTGCTGGACCTGCTGCCCGAGGAGCGGCGGCAGAAATTCTTGAAGGTGATGAACGCCATCCCCGGCGTGCAGGTGAGCGTGGAGCCCGCCGAAAAATGCGGCGTGCGGGGCCTGCACGTGACCGTGCTGGCCCACGGCGTGGAGGAGCACAGCCACGACGTGCCCTGCGGCGGGGCGGGTCAGGCCCATGTCCATGAGCATGAGCATCCTCACGACCATGAGCATGACCACGAGCATGTCCATGAGCACGAACATGACCATGAGCATGCGCATGAACATGCCCATGACCACGAGCATGACCACCACCACGGCCACCATCACGCCAGCCTTGCGGACGTGCGGACCATCGTGGAGGGGCTGCCGGTGCCGGAGACGGTGAAGGCGAAGGCCATGGAGGTCTATGGCCTCATCGCCCAGGCCGAGGCCCACGCCCACGGCCAGCCGGTGGAGCTGGTGCACTTCCACGAGGTGGGCGCGCTGGACGCGGTGGCCGACGTGACGGCGGTGTGCCTGCTGATGGAGTGGCTCGGCGCGGACCGGGTGGCGGCCAGCCCGGTGAACCTGGGCGGCGGTCAGGTGAAGTGCGCTCACGGCGTGCTGCCGGTGCCCGCCCCCGCCACCGCCTGGCTGGTGCGGGACATCCCCTGCTACGGCGGCGACGTGCAGACGGAACTGTGCACCCCCACCGGGGCGGCGCTGCTGCGCACCTTTGCCTCCTCCTTCGGGCCGATGCCCGCCATGACGGTGAAGGCCGTGGGCGTTGGCGCCGGCAACAAGGAGTTTGCCGCCGCCAACGTGGTGCGGGCCTTCCTGGGCGAGACGGGGGAGAGCGGCGCGTCCGATCAGGTGATGGAGCTTGCCTGCAACCTGGACGACATGACCGGCGAGGCCATCGCCTACGCCGCCGGGGTGCTGCTGGCCGCCGGCGCGCTGGACGTTTACACCGAGGCCATCCAGATGAAGAAGAACCGCCCGGGGGTAAAGCTGTGCTGCCTGTGCCGGCCCGCCGATGCGGAGCGCCTTTCACGGCTGATGCTGGCGCACACCACCAGCTGGGGGGTGCGCCGCTGCGCGATGGAGCGGGTGGTCCAGCCCCGGGAATGCCGCCGGGTGGAGACCCCTTACGGCCCGGTGGACGTGAAGTTCGCGCCCGGCGCGCAGGGCAAGGCCAAGGCGGAATTCGACCAGGCGGCGGCCGCCGCCGCGGCTGCCGGCGTGCCCCTGGAAACGGTGCTGGAGGCGGCGCGGCGCGCTTTTGAAAAACGGTGAGAGACAGCGTTTTTTAAAGCATTCGCAAGATTTGTCTAAAAAAATTCGAAAAAATGCCGGAATATAACGCCCCATTGGGATATATTCCGGCATTTTTCAAAAGAATTTGCACAAACCTATTGACATAGGGGGGCGGCACTGTATAATAACAATCGTGTGTTGCATCTAAGGCGGGAAAAACACCCGTCAAACACATTGGCGTTGTATGTATCGCTGTAGCTGCCGTGGCAAGGAGGCTCTAACGTTTTGTAAGGTCCACAGGCGGTGTAACAAACCTTTTGCGGGGCGATATAATTGGCGCTGACCCGCGGGCCGTCCGCCCCGGGAGAGTTCCGCAAAGGGGGATGCATGTAAAATGAATGAGATCGTATCGCTGAAAAACATTGTTGTCGACTTTGACGGCGAGCCGGTGCTGACCGGCCTGTCGCTGGACATCCACGACAAGGAGTTTGTGACCTTCCTGGGGCCCTCGGGCTGCGGCAAGACCACCACCCTCCGGGTCATCGGTGGATTCGTTCAGCCGAAGTCGGGCAATGTTTTTTTTAATGGCAAGGACATCACCGGCCTGCCGCCTTACAAGCGTCAGGTGAACACGGTATTCCAGAAGTATGCCCTGTTCCCGCACCTGAACGTGTTCGAGAACGTGGCCTTCGGCCTGCGCCTGCAGAAGCTGCCGGAGAAGGAGATCCGCAGCCGGGTGCTGGAGATGCTGGAAGTGGTGGGCCTCAAGGGCTTCGAGCGCCGCCACACCGACCGGCTTTCCGGCGGCCAGCAGCAGCGCGTGGCCATTGCCCGCGGCCTTGTGAACCACCCGAAGGTCCTGCTGCTGGACGAGCCTCTGGGCGCTTTGGACCTGAAACTGCGCAAGGAGATGCAGCTGGAGCTGAAACGCCTGCAGCAGGCCATGGACATCACCTTCATCTACGTCACCCACGACCAGGAGGAAGCTCTGACCATGAGCGACACCGTGGTGGTGATGAACGACGGCGACATCCAGCAGATCGGCAGCCCGGAGGACATCTACAACGAGCCTCAGAACGCCTTTGTGGCCGACTTCATCGGCGAGAGCAACATCCTGGACGGCATCATGCTGCGGGACTTCCAGGTGGAGTTTGCCGGCAGCCAGTTCACCTGCGTGGACAAGGGCTTCGAGCGCAACCAGCCGGTGCAGGTGGTGGTGCGCCCCGAGGACGTGCAGGTGGTGCCCGCCATCCAGGGCCAGCTCACCGGCATCGTGAAGGACCTCATCTTCAAGGGGGTGCACTTCGAGATGCACGTGGAGCAGGCCGGCTACGAGTGGATCATCCACTCCACCCAGGCCAGCGCCCCCGGTGAACTGATCGGCATGCGCATCGGGCCGGACGAGATCCACATCATGGCCCGCATGGAGGAATGAGCCATGCTGAAAAATAAGAGCCTCGCCTTTCCGTACCTCATCTGGATGACTGTGTTCATCGCCGTGCCGCTTTTGATCGTGGTGTACTTTGCGTTCACCACCAAAAGCGGCGCCTTTACGCTGGAGAACATCACCGCCCTGGGCGACTACACCACCGTGTTCGTGCGCAGCCTTCTTCTGGCCGCCATTGCCACGGTGATCTGCCTTGTGCTGGCCTTCCCGGTGGGCTACTGGCTCAGCCGGCTGCCTGTTTCCAGCCAGCGGATGATGCAGATGCTGGTCATCCTGCCCATGTGGATGAACTTCCTTCTGCGCACCTACGCCTGGATGAGCCTTCTGGAAAACAACGGCCTCATCAACCGCTTTCTGGGCCTGTTCGGCATCGGGCCCTTTGAGATGATCAACACCCAGGGCGCGGTGGTCCTGGGCATGGTCTACAACTATCTGCCCTATATGATCCTGCCGCTCTACACCGCCATGGTGAAGATCGACAACAGCATCATCGAGGCCGCCCAGGACCTGGGCGCCGACATCTTCCGGGTGCTGGGCCGGGTGCTCATCCCCCTGGCCATGCCCGGCATCGCCACCGGCATCACCATGGTGTTCGTGCCCAGCGTTTCCACCTTCATCATCAGCCGCATGCTGGGCGGCGGCGACACCATGCTGGTGGGCGATCTGATCGAGCTGCAGTTCCTGGGCAACAGCTACAACTACAACCTGGGCAGCGCCATGAGTCTGGTGCTGATGGTCATCGTGCTTTTGTGCATGAGCCTGACCAACACCAGCGGCAACAAAGACGGTGTGGAGGGGGTCATGTAAATGAAACAGTCTCATCTTCGCGCGTTGCAGCGGGTGTATCTCGTGCTGCTGTTCTCCTTCATGTATGTGCCCATCGCCGTGATGGCGGTGTTCAGCTTCAACGAGAGCAAGAGCCGCACCATCTTCACCGGCTTCACCTTCAAGTGGTACAAGAGCCTGTTCCACAACGAGATGATTTTGAGCGCCCTGGGCCTGAGCCTTGTGGTGGCCCTTATCGCCGCGGTGGTCGCCACCGTGGTGGGCACTGCCGCGGCCATCGGCATCAACGCCATGGGCAAGCGCAGCCAGGCGGTCATCAACAACATCAGCTACATGCCCGTGGTCAACCCCGAGATCATCACCGGCGTTTCGCTGATGCTGCTGTTCGTGGTGGTCAAGGACGGCATCGCCTGGGCCAACCAGAACCTGGGCTGGACCCTGCCGGAAAACATCTTCGGCCTGCCCACCCTGCTCATCGCCCACATCTCCTTCTGCCTGCCTTATGTCATCTTCAACGTCTCGCCCAAGCTGCGGCAGCTGGACGTGCGGGTCTATGAGGCGGCGCTGGACCTGGGCTGCAACCCCAAGCAGGCCTTCTTCAAGGTGGTGCTGCCGGAGCTGGCTCCGGCCATCCTCTCCGCCTTCCTCATCTGCCTGACCTATTCCATCGACGATTTTCTGATCTCCTACTTCACCAGCGGCACCACCCAGACGCTGCCCATCGTGATCTACAGCATGACCCGCAAGAAGGTCAGCCCGGAGATCAACGCCCTTTCCACGGTGATGTTCCTGGTGATCCTGGCCATCATCCTTTTCTACAATTATCTGGACGGACGCCGTGAGCGGCGGAAGGCCTGATAATATAAAAAATGCCCGATGGGCGGCTCTGCGGGGCCGCCGGGCAAATCATAAGCGGCCCAAAGAGGCCGCGAACGGAGGAAATCAATGAAAAAACTGTTCTGCACCCTGCTCGCTGCACTGCTGTGCGCGGGCGCCATGGCCATGCCCGCTACGGCGGCGGACGAAGAAATGATCGTGGTCAACGACGACATCTCCGTCAGCGCCGACTACGACTGGACCCGCCTTGCCGACCAGGGCATCACCCTGAACGTCTACAACTGGGGCCTGTACATCTCCGACGGCAGCGACGAGAGCGTGGATATTCTGTCGGCATTCACCGAGCTCACCGGCATCGAGGTGAACTACACCACCTACGACACCAACGAGAGCCTGTATGCCAAGCTCAAGAGCGGCGGCGCGGATTATGACGTGATCATCCCCAGCGACTACATGATCGGCAAGATGATCAACGAGGGCATGCTGGAAAAGCTGGACTTCAGCAACATCCCCAACATGGCCAAGATCGGCGAACAGTACAAGGGCCAGGAGTACGACCCGAACGACGAGTACAGCGTGCCCTACACCTGGGGCGTTGTGGGCCTTGTCTACAACAAGACCATGGTGGACGAGGCGCCCACCAGCTGGGACGCCATGTGGGATGAGAAGTACGAGAACTCCATCCTGATGTTCAACAACAGCCGCGACGCCTTCGCCATTGCCGCCAAGCGCCTGGGCATGAGCATGAACCCCACCACCGTGGAGGAAGTGAACACCATCGCCGAGGAGCTGAAGGCCCAGAAAAGCCTGGTGCAGGCCTACGTGATGGACGAGATCTTCGACAAGATGGAGGGCGGCGAGGCCGCGCTGGCCCCCTACTATGCCGGCGACGCGATGACGATGATGGACGAGAACCCCGACCTGGGCTTTGCCATCCCCGAGGAGGGCACCAACTACTTCGTGGACGCCATGTGCATCCCCGCCGGCAGCAAGAACAAGGAAGCCGCCGAGATGTTCATCAACTACATGTGCGAGACCAGCGTGGGCGTGGCCAACTGCGACTACATCGGCTACTCCACCCCCATCACCGAGGTGTGGGAGCAGCTGCCCGATGACCTGAAATACAGCGAGGTGGCCTACCCCAGCGCGGAAGTGCTGGCCAACACCGAGGTGTTCACCGTGCTGCCCGACGAGATCAACGCCGCCATGGACAAAGCCTGGAGCGACATGAAGAGCTACAGCGAGGGCGGCAGCAGCTGGCTGATCCCCGTGGGGCTGTTGGTGGCCGTGGCGGTCGTTGTGCTGCTGTTCTGGAGCCGCAACCGCAAAAAGCAGCGCGAGGATTACTAAACCCCGTTTTTGAAAAATGAGAAAGCGCCCCCGCGGCCAAACCGGCCGCGGGGGCGCTTTTGTGTGATTTGAGTGGGCGGGGAGGGGCCGCGGGTTTTGGTGCGCGCGGGCACGCCGCAGCGGGGAAAGACCCGCGCCGCCCGGCTGTGGGCCGCCGTCCGTCAGCGCCCGCCCTGTTTCAATTCTTCCAGATAGGCCGCCAGTTCGTCGATGTCCTCCTTGGAGAGGTCTTTCGTCTGGGCCATGGCGGCGATGAGGTTTTTGGCGCTGCCGCCGAACATCCGTTCCAGGGCCGAGCGGCTCTCCACCGGCAGGTAGTCCTCCCGGGCCAGGGCGGCGGCGTAAAGATAGCCTTTGCCCTGCTTTTCGCGGCTGACGTACCCTTTTGCCTCCAACCGGCCCAGCAGCGCCAGCAGGGTGGTGCTGGCCCAGCGCCGGCGGGCAAGGCGCTCCTCCAGCTGGGCCCGGGTGAGGGGGCCGGAGGCGGCCCACAGTTCCTTCATGATTTCCAGTTCCGCGTCGGGCAGGCGCTTTATTTCTAATTCACTCATGGTTCGTTTCCCTCCTGCGATGTGGTGTCTGCCGGGGTGCGCTTCATCCACTGCCAGCTCTCGCCGTAGTCCCGGGTGTAGAAGATCACCCGGTCGGAGCTGTCGTCTCCCCAGGCGGTGAAGGCCGCGAAGCCCGGCTGGGCGTCGGCGAAGAGGTCCGGCTCGTAGTCCGGCCCGCCCAGGCTCAGGGCGCTGCACACATGGCAGTTTTCCCAGGGGGCGTCGGGCAGAGTGGAGGCCGCCTCGCTCAGGTCCAGCAGCTGCCAGGTCTGGCCGCCGTTCAAGGTGCGCAGCAGATTGAATCTGCCGTTTGTGCCGTAGCCGCCGCCGTGGGCGCACAAAAAGCCCACTCTTTCGTTCAGGAACAGGAAGGGCCGGCAGGCGGACAGGGCAAGCCCCTTGCCGGTGCCGCCCGTAAAGTCGCTGCCGTCTCCGTTGTACATCTCCTGCCAGCTTTCGCCCCCGTCGGTGGTGCGCAGCACCACAAAGTCGGCGGAGCTGACGAAATGGCGGTCGTGGGCGGGGCCGTAACCCCATTCGGCGTAATAGACCAGAAAACCGGTGTTGGGGCTGACGAACTGGTAGGCGCTGGGCCTTACCCGGGCGGCGCCGTTCGCCACGCCGTCCGCTTCCAGCGAGGCCCAGTCATTCTTCTGCGCTGTCTTTTCCAGCCAGTCGGAACAGTCCAGGGTGGTGCTGGTCCAGGTCTCGCCGCCGTCCGCGGTGTTCCACAGGGTCAGGCGCTTTTGCGCTTCGCCCTCAAGGCCGTACTGTGCCAGCCCGGCGTATTGCAGGTCGGGAGAGGCATAACTGAAGGGGGCCACGGGCGGAAGCTCGCCCGCCTCCTCCGGCAGCGGCACAGGGCCCGCGCCGTTGCAGTAGGCCGCCGGCCAGACCTCTTCTTCCGAAACGTAGGATCTGATGAGGGACTCGGTGTACTGGGCGCGCATTTCGTCGTTGTAGCGGTACATCCACTGCCAGCTTTCACCGTAGTCGCGGGTATAAAGCACCACCATGTCGCCGAGGGTGTCGCCCTTGTCGCCCCAGGCAGTGAAGGCCGCGAAGCCCGGTTCAGCGCCGGTGATCAGGTCCTCCTGGGGCAGGTGCCGGGTGGAGCAGCCCAGCGCGCCGCAGACGTGGCGGCGCTGCCAGGGCGCGCCGGGCAGGGTGTCGGCCACTTCGCCCAGGTCCAGCTGCTGCCAGGTCTGGCCGCCGTCGGTGGTGCGCAGCAGGTTGAACCGGCCTTTCTCGCCGTAGCCTTCCCCGTGGGCGCACAAGAAACCCACGTTCTCGTTCAAAAAGGCGAAGGGGGTGCTGATGACGATGTTGAGGGGGGTGCCGTTGCCGGCGTCCCGCCCATCGCCAAAGTACATCTCCTGCCAGCTCTCGCCGCCGTCCAGGGTGCGCAGCAGTACAAAGGTGTCGCTGGTGACGGTGAAGCGCTTGTCTGTGGGGCCGGATTCATACATGCCATAGAAGGCCAGGAAGCCCACCTCCGGGCTGACGAACTGGTAATGCCTGGGAATGGCCCAGGCGATGCTCTTGTTGAAGACCGACTGCTTGCGCTCGTCCCAGTGCTCCTCTTCGCCCATCCGTTCCAGCCAGGGCGAGCAGTCCAGCGGGGTGGTGGTCCAGTTCTCGCCGCCGTCGGCGGAGGTCCAAAGGGCCAGCTGACCCGGGTGCTCCGCGTCCGCGTCGGGCAGGGCAAGGCCGAAATACTTTTGGTCAGCGGAGGCGTAGCCGGCCCAGCGGTGGCGGCCCACGCTGTCCAGATCCACGGGGAGCTTCTCAGAGGGCAGAAGGCCGGGGTCGTTCACACCGGAACTTTGAAAGGCGCCGTTGTGGGAATAGTAGACCGAGGGCCAGACCTCGGTGCTCGTGGCAAGGTCGGACACAGGCGCGGCGGAGGCGGGCGGTGCGGAGACCGGCGGCTCACCGCTCTCCGCCGGCGTGGCGCTGCATGCCACCAGGGCGCCCGCCAGGGCGGCGGCGAGGCAGAACACCGCCAGTGCCGCCGCGCCCCGCCGCTTGGGGGAAGTGTCCCACAGGCGGGCAAAGCGGACCTTCACATCCTTCTTGGTCAGGGAAAAGCAGGTGGTCAGCGCCGGGGCGCGGCCATGACCCACCGCGTGGAGCAGCGCGTCGCAGTAGGCCGCCCGGTGCTCTGCGCCCAGCGCGGCGAGCACCGCCTCGTCGCAGGCGGTCTCCATGTCCCGCCCGGCCCGCTTTGCCAGCAGCCAGGCGGCGGGGTTATACCAGTGCAGCGCCAGCACAAGGCTGAACAGCGCCTTGCGGGCAAGGTCGTGGCGGCGCAGGTGGACCAGCTCATGGGCCAGCAGATAGGCGCCGTCCGCTCCGGGCTGTGCGCCCTCCGGCACCAGCAGCACCGGGCGCAAAAAGCCCGCCGCCATCGCGCCGGTCACGTCGGGGCTGGCCAGCAGCCGGGGCCGCTTTGCCAGCGGCTGGCGGGCAAACGCCTCGCCCAGCGCGGCCTGCCAGCTTTCATTTGCGGGCAGGGCGCGGCGCAGCGTTCTGCGCCGCCAAAGGAGATAGCCCAGCCACTGCCAGCCGGCCACGCCCGCCGCGCCCGCCAGCCAGAGCAGGGCCAGCCAGTCAAGCGGGGCAAAGGCCGCCAGCGGCGAGGGGGAGACGGTCACGGTGATCTCGCCATCGGAAGAAGGAGCGGGCATTTCCGGGGCGGCGTAGTCTGTTTCGGGAGCCGTGGCCGACTGCCCGGCGCTCTGCCCCTGCCCGGACACGGCGGCATGACCGGTGGAAACGGCCGGGGCAGTCGAATGCTCCGTGTCGGGGCCGGGGACCGCCGTCTGGGGCGCGGGCGCTTCGTCGGGCTCCGCGGCGGCCAGCAGCGCCGGGGGAGGGGTGAGGGTCACCGTTGCGGGGGCGGTTTCGGGCAGAACGGCCCGCAGAGGCAGCACCAGCAGCACAGCCAGCGCCAACCACGCCCGGCAGAACCAGCGGGCACTGTATCGTTTTTGAAGCAGCGGCGTGGCTGCCAGCAGCGCCGCCACCGCCAGACCCAGCACAAGGCTCTGGGCAAAATAGTCCAGGAACAGGGTGCGCATGAAAACACCTCCGAACATTTGACAAGTGTAGTAGGTCTGCCTACATTCTACATCCGTCAAAGGTGGAAGTCAACCCCGTTTGTTACTTTTCTGAAAATATGGTATAATGCATTTCAAACCGCTGCAATTTGCCGCCCGGCCCTGGCCCGGGCGGTATTCGCTTGAAAAGGAGGCGTTGGCCCCGTGGCCGAGACCAAGTTTTATACCGAGCAGTTCCGGGTGATGGACTGCGACTGTGACATGAACCACCGGCTGACGGCGGGGGCGTTCCTGCGTCTGGCGCAGCAGATCTCCACCGATCAGTGCGAGTCCATTGGCATGAACGACAACTTTTACCGGCAAAACCACGCGGTGTTCCTGCTGGCAAAGCAGGCCCTGCAGGTGGACCGGGTGCCCCGGGGCGGCGAGGTGCTGACCCTTGTCACCATGCCGGAGCAGTGCAAACGGGCGGTGTTCAAGCGCGTCACCGAAGCCCGGGACGAAAAGGGCGAACGGGTGGCCCTTCTGGACAGCCGCTGGGTGCTGGTGGACACCGACACCCGCCGCATCCTGCGCCGCCCGCCCCAGGCCTTCGAGGCATTTCACTTTGAGGACGAGGTGCCCTTCACGCTGGATGTGGCCATCCGCAAGCCCGGCGAGACGGCCCCCGCGGGCAGGGTGACCGCCACCTACAGCCGGTGCGACACCAACGGCCATATGAACAACACCCGCTATGCCGACGCTGCCGCGGACGTGCTGCCGCTGGAGGTGCTGACCCGCGGCGCGGTGAAGAGTTTGGTCATCAGCTACCACAACGAGCTGCCCGCCGGCCAGAGCGCGGAACTGGTGCTTGGCCGGGATGAGAACGGCGGCTGGTATGTGGCAGGCCAGCGGGAGGACGGAAAGCCCTGCTTTGAGGCCGTGCTGACCGTGGAATAACACCCGCGCGAAGGGGAGAGAAAAGGGCGGTCCGGTTTCAAATTGTAATTATTTTGAAATTTTTTCACCAAAAGGTGTTGACAAAAGGTTTCAAAAAAGTTACAATGAGAGTGCAAGAAAGCAACAGCCTTTTTCATGTGTTGCGGAGCGTTCGCCGTTTTATTCTCCTCCTGCCGGGTCTGCCGGCCCGGTTCTCAAAAACGGGTGCAACGGGCGTTCCGAAAGTCCTGTGACAAAGCCCCCGCCGTCCCTCCGGCGGGGGCTTTGTTTACTCTTTCGCCGCGGGTAGTCGTACTTCTGCGCGGGATTTTGTCGTTATGCCAAGATTGGGGCAAAGAGCGGCGCAAACTTTGTGGCAGCCGCATTTTGCATTTTGTGCGCGAATGTGGTACACTTTTTTAAATCAACCCCGAGAACGGGAAAAACGAACAATATAAAAGGAGATGCGTTATGGCCTACTATTTCGATCAGCCCAGCCGTACCTTTGGTGAATATCTTCTGGTGCCCGGGTATTCCTCGTCCGAGTGTGTGCCCGACGCGGTGAGCCTTAAGACCCCGCTGGTGAAGTACCGCAAGGGCCAGGAGGATTGTCCCCTGACCATGAACATTCCCATGATCAGCGCCATCATGCAGTCGGTCTCCGGGCCGGATCTGGCCATCGCCCTGGCCAAGCAGGGCGGCGTGTCCTTCATCTTCGGCTCTCAGAGCATCGAGAGCGAGGCGGAGATGGTGCGCAAGGTGAAGAGCTACAAGAAGGGCTTCGTCACCAGCGACTCCAACCTAAAGCCCTCCGCCACCCTGGCGGACGTGCTGGCCCTGAAGGAAAAGACCGGCCACTCCACCGTGGCCGTCACCGAGGACGGCACCGCCCATGGCAAGCTGGTGGGCATCGTGGCCAGCCGCGACTACCGCATCAGCCGCATGGCCCTCACCGAGAAGGTGGCGGACTTCATGACCCCGCTGGACAAGCTGGTCATCGCCCCCGACACCACCACCCTGAAAGAGGCCAACGACATCATCTGGGACAACAAGATCAACTCCCTGCCCCTGGTGGACGAGAACGGCTGCCTGAAGTACATGGTCTTCCGCAAGGACTACGACAGCCACAAGGAGAACGTCAACGAGCTGCTGGACGCCGGCAAGAGCTACGTTGTGGGCGCGGGCATCAACACCCGCGACTACGCCGAGCGGGTGCCCGCTCTGGTGGAGGCCGGCGTGGACGTGCTGTGCATCGACTCCTCCGAGGGCTTCACCGAGTGGCAGAGCCGCACAATCGACTGGATCCGCGCCCATTACGGCGACAAGGTGAAGGTGGGCGCGGGCAACGTGGTGGACCGGGACGGCTTCCGTTTCCTGGCCGAGGCCGGCGCTGACTTCGTGAAGATCGGCATCGGCGGCGGTTCCATCTGCATCACCCGCGAGACCAAGGGCATCGGCCGCGGCCAGGCCACCGCCGTCATCGAGGTGGCCAAGGCCCGGGACGAGTACTACAAGGAGACCGGCATCTACGTGCCCATCTGCTCCGACGGCGGCATCGTCCACGACTACCACATCACCCTGGCCCTGGCCATGGGCGCCGACTTCGTGATGCTGGGCCGTTACTTCGCCCGCTTCGACGAGAGCCCCACCAACAAGGTGCGCATCAACGGCCAGTACATGAAGGAGTACTGGGGCGAGGGTTCCAACCGTGCCCGCAACTGGCAGCGCTACGACCTGGGCGGCGCCACCAAGCTGAGCTTTGAGGAAGGCGTGGACAGCTACGTGCCCTACGCCGGTTCCCTGGCCGACGGCGTGACCAACACCCTCTACAAAGTGCGAAGCACCATGTGCAACTGCGGCGCTTTGAGCATCGAGGAGCTGCAGCAGAAGGCGCGGCTCACCGTGGTCTCCTCCACCAGCATCGTGGAGGGCGGCAGCCACGACGTTGTGCTGAAGAACAACACCAACGCCTGATAAAAACAAGCGAGGCCCCGGGCTTTTGCCCGGGGCCTTTTTCTGTTGAGAAAAGCGCCCGCGCGTTCTGAAAATGAACGCGCGGGCGCTTTTTTGTCATTTCTTCTGGGGCCACAGCTTCCAGGCGATGGGCATGAGGGCGAAGCTCAGCGCCGCGCCGGCCGCCACGTCCAGGACCGAGTGCTGCTGCAGCACCAGGGTGGCCCAGCACATCGCCAGACATTCCGCCACCATCAGCACCTTCACCCACCGGCGGCGGGCGAACAGCTTGCTGCGCACGGTGACGATGCCCACCGCCACCGTGCTGGAGATGTGGATGGAGGGGCAGACGTTGGTGGGGGTGTCGATGGTGCGCAGCAGTTCCACCGCCTTGCAGAGCAGGTTGTCCCGCGGGATGGGCTGGCGCAGGTCAAGGCCGGTGGGCAGAACCACATAAAGGGCAAGGCAGATGGTCATGCCCACGAACATGATGAAGCAAAGCCGAAGATAATCGCCCTTGTCCTTCAAAAGAAAGAACACCGGCCCGCCCACCAGCAGCAGATACCAGCTGCAATAGGGGATGATGCCCCACTCGCAGAAGGGGATGAAGTCGTCCAGCGGGCAGTGGACGATGAAGCGGGGCTCGGTGATGCGCTCCAGCGCGAAAAAGCTCAGCAGGTAAAAGGCAAAATAGCCCACCGCGATCCAGGTCTCGGGGTGGCGGCGCAGAAAAGCCGTCAGCCCGTTTTTTGTTTGGTTCATTGGGTCTCCTCCGTTCGGGCGTCGGGGGCAAAGCGCAGCCCCCGCACCCGCAGATAATAGTTCAGCGCCCCGCGCACCGCAGTCTCCGGCAGCTGAAAGTATTCCGCCAGCTGCCAGGGCTCGGTGTAGCCCGCGCTGACCGCGTTTTGCAGTTCCTCAAAGGGCAGATACCGCTGGATGGCCCAGCGGTTCGCCTTGTATTCGTGGCGGCACACAAGGTCGTAGGGGCTGCTCACCCGATGGGTGCAGCCGGTGGCGCAGTGGCCCAGTTCGTGGGCCAGGGCGGCCTTGAATTCCTGCAGGCTGCCCAGGCGGTCAAAGTCTACGAAGATGCCGTAGCGGCCCGCCACTTCCACGGTGGCCGCGCCGGCAAAGCCGATGTTGTAAGGGTAGATGCGCGCGTCCAGCGTTTGGGCGTCGCGGTAGAGAACGGACAGTTCCATTGTCAGATTCACGCTCCGTGGCGATGGGGTCAGCGGCCTTCCTTCTCCTGCTGCTGGCGGAAAAAGCGGGCCATTTCCAACAGTTTTTGTTTGTTTTCTTCGGTGAGGGTCTGGGTCTCGCTGTACAGCGCATAGGTGAAATCGTCCAGCCCCAGGCTGGCGGCGGGGGGCGTTTCCACACCCAGCAGCTTGTCCACGCTCACGCCGAAATAGGCGGCCACCTTGGTCAGCGTGTCCCCGCCGGGGGCCGCGCCGGTCTTCTTCCATTTGGTCACCGTGGCGTTGCTCAGGCCGATCTCGGCGGCGGCGCGGCTCAGGCTGACGCCCCGCTGTTCACACAAAGCCTTGTAGATGTCATAAAACACAAAAATCACGCCCTTCTTTTGTGTGAACTGCCGAAATCTAAAATTAGTTAGAAAAAGTGCTTGACATTCTAACCACAGTGAGATAATATAGGGACGAAGCCTAACCAAAGTTAGCAATTCGGCAGACGTAAACGATGGAACGGTTTTATTCTACCGCAAACGCTAACCAAAGTCAACAAAAAGGAAGGGAGGTCGGAAGGCTCTGCCGCTTCAAGAGTACCAGAACAAAAGTCCCATAAAACGGATAGAGGAGCCACCTTGGGGAATATGCCCGGCCTGCGGGCGGGCGCTGGGGCCCTATGACCGGGTGGTCTGGGCCGCAAAGGGCTGGCGGCGGGGCGCTTTTGCCGGGTGCGAAAGCTGCTTTGTGCCGCGAAAAGGGCGGGAAGTGCTGGTATACGAGGTGTGGGAGGCGCCGGAAGTGTGGTTTTTGAACGATTGATGCGGGCGGTGCGCGCCCTGTTCGGCCGCGCGGCTCAAACCAAACAAACGCAGGCGGACCCCTGCCGGGGGTGCCGCTGGCGCAGGGCGGGGGAGCAGTGCGTGCTGCCCAGCTGTTTTCGGCAAAAGGAGGAAGGGGAATGGAAGAAAAGAAACGCACGGTGAAACGCCGGGCCAAAAAGGGCGCGGAGCACACCGCCCGGTCCATCTGCCGGGAGCTGCTGGCCCGCACGCTGCCCGCCGGCGCGGCGGATTTCGGGGTGCTGCAAACGGTGGCGGAGGAGCTGGGGCGGGAGCAGGGCGGCCAGCCGGACCTTTATCAGCTGATGATGCTGGTGCAGCTGCAGAAGGCCATGAACGGCGACACCCGGGCGGCCACCTTCGTGCGGGACTGCGCGGGGGACAAGCCGGAGGCGGAGAGCCCGGGGGCGGCGGGCCTTTCCGACGGGGACCGGGCGCTGCTGCAAAAGCTGATGCGCCGTTTGGAGCAGGCCGATGCCGCGCGGGAAGGCTGACAACGCCGCCCGGCTGGCGGCGCTGCGCCAGGCGGAGCGGGACTACTGCCGCAGAGACCCTGTGTACTTTGTGGAGAACTACTGCCACATCGAGGACAAGGATGCCCCCGACCTCATCGCTCCGTTCACCCTCTGGCCGGGGCAGAAAAAGGCGCTGAAGGCCTTCGCGGACCACCGCCTCTGCGTGGTGCTGAAGGCGCGGCAGCTGGGCTTCACCTGGCTGGCGCTGGCGGAGGCGGCGCGGCTTCTGGTGCTGTGGCCGGGGCGCACGGTGGTGGGCCTCTCCCGCTCGGAGGAGGAGGCGAAAGAGCTGGTGCGGCGGCTGGGGGTGATGCTGCGGTACATGCCGGAGTTCGCCCAGCCCGCCGCCAGCGCGCCTCCCGGCTGGCAGGGGGCGGTGTTCGAGACCACCGCCCTGCGCATCACCCTGCGCTTTCCCGGCGCGCCGCCCGGGGTGTTCCAGGCGTTTCCCTCCGGGCCCAGCGTGGGGCGCAGCTTCACCGCCGACCTCATCATCATCGACGAATGGGCCTTTCAGCAGTTCGCCCGGGAGATCTGGGCCTCGGCCTTCCCGGTGGTGAACCGCCCGGAGGGCGGCCGGGTCATCGGCCTTTCCACCATCAAGCGGGGCACGCTGTTCGAAGAAATTTTTACCGGGCGGGGCAACGGCTTTTACAAGCTGTTCCTGCCCTGGTCGGCGGACCCGCGGCGAAACAAAGCCTGGTACAAACGCACCCTGGCGGCGCTGGGGCGGGACCGCACCCTGCAGGAGTACCCCGCCAGTGTGGAGGAGGCCCTCACTGTGCCGGGGGGAGCCTTCTTCCCGGAGGTGAGCGAGGTCTCCCACAAGGCGGCCCCCCCGACAGAGAACGCCCGCCGCTATGTGGCCATCGACTACGGCCTGGACATGCTCAGCGCCCACTGGATCGCGGTGGACGAGGCAGGAAAGGCGGTGGTCTACCGGGAGTTCGACGCGCCGGACCTGACCATCGGGCAGGCGGCGCGGGCGGTGCTGGAGCAAAGCGAAGGGGAGGACATCGAGCTGGTGCTGGCCCCGCCGGACCTGTGGAACCGCAGCCAGGAGAGCGGGCGCAGCCGCGCCCAGCTGTTCAGCGAGGCAGGGCTTGTGCTCACCCGCAGCAGCCGGGATTTTGCCGCCGGGTGCGCCGCCATGAAGGAGTGGCTGGCCACGGGCCCGGAAGGCGCGCCCGCCATGACCCTGGGGGATGTGCCGAACCTGTGGCGCTGCCTTGCCCGCATCCAGAAGGACGAGCACAACCCCGACGTTTACGCAAAGACGCCCCACGACCTGACCCACGATGTGGACAGCCTGCGCTATTTCTGCGTGTGGTGGAAAAACCCCGCCGCGCCCGGGGCGAAGGCGGAGCGGGCGGTGTGGGAGCCGGACCTCTATGAGGACTATGAGAACGCCGACGAGGAGGGCAAGGCCTATCTTCTGCGGCGCTACGGCGATCCTTGGGGCTGAAAACAGGAAAGGAGGTGATGTTGTATGCGCTGCCCCCAGTGCGGCATCGAAATGACGGTGCAGAGCCGCACCGCAGGCCCTCAGGGCGCGGTGCTGCGGCTGGCCTGCCGCAACCGCCGCTGCCCCGCCGCCGGGCGGGTGATGGCGGAAAAGCAGACAGGCGAGGCCAAACGAAAGGAGGTGAAAGGATGAAGCTGGAGATCAACAACAAGAGCGGTCAGATGGTGAAGGCCCCCAAGGTCTGCCCCGGCAAAAAGCCGGTGAAGGCCAAGGGCGGCGACCTGCGCGCCGGTGCGCAGGCCAAGGGCAAGCAGTGATGCGGGCAAAGAGGGAAAGGAGGAGAGTTCATGGAGAGCGAAGAGCGCGCCCTGCCGGAACAGGAGATGCCCGCCGCTGAGGCGGAAAGCCCACTGCCTGCCGCCGCGGCCCCGGCGGAGTGCGGGGAAGGGCAGGCCCCGGCGGAGGGCTGGGGGGAACAGGCCCCGGCAGCGCAGGAAATGCCGGGCACGCCGCTGGCCCAGTTCGCCCTGGAGCAGCAGCTGGCCCGGGGCCGGCGGCTGCTGGACGAGCAGCTGCGCATCATCGAGTCGGTGGACCCGGCGGTGAAGAGCCTGGCGGACCTGCGCACCCAGCCGGAGTTCAGCCACTTTGACAAGCTGGTGAAGAGCGGCATGACCATCAGCGACGCCTACAAGCTGGCCTGCTTTGACCGGCTGGGCCGCCAGCAGGCGGCCGCGGCCCGGCAGGCGGCCATCAACGACGTGCGCGCCAAGGAGCATCTGGCCCCGGTGGGCGGCGGCCAGGCGGCGGAGGACGGCCTCACCGACGAGATCATCCGCAACTACCGCCAGTACAATCCCCGGTGGACCCGCGCCCAGATCGCGGCCTTCCACCGCAGCTACAAACAAGGAGTGTGAGAGCATGTTTCGTATCTACAAGCGGGCCATCGGCGACGTGGAGCCCTTTGAGTATCTGCCCGGTTCCGAGGAACTGACCGCGGGCAGTGCCGCCAAACTGGCCTCCGGCAAGCTGGCCAAGTGCGGCGCGGCGGAAAAGCCCGCCTGCATCGTGGCGGGCGTCAAGCGGGAGGACGGCGATTACCCGGTCATCCGCGCGCTGCCCACCACCATCTTTGAGACCGAGGCCTCCGATGCGGTGGCCGCCGACAAGGTGGGCACCACCCTGCAGCTGAACGAGACCGCCGACGGCGTGACCACCGCCGCGGGCGGCCCCTTCACCGTGACCTGGGCCGACGGCGGCACCCTGGTGCGGGGCTACTTCGAGCCTGCGGCAGCTTCTGTGTAAGGAAAGGAGAGGGAGAGTATGAGCATCATCTTCAGTCAGGGGTCCGGCGTTGCCGACTCGGTGTTCGGCAAGAGCCAGGCCCCCATCAAGGCCATGATCGAGAGCGGCGTGGAGGCCTTCCAGCAGTTCAGCGCCGTGGACAAGGTGTTCAGCATGGACACCACCAAGAACTACGCCGAGAAGTACACCAGCGAGACGAGCCTGGGCGACTTCGCCGACGTGGGCGAGAACGGCGCCTACCCCAAGATCAGCATGCGGGAGGGCTACTCCAAGGTCATCGAGCCCACCACCTGGAAGTCCAGCTTTGAGGTCACCCAGGAGATGGTGGAGGACGCGAAGATCGGCAAGGTGCGCCGCCGCGCCAACATCTTCACCACCAGCTACAACCGCACCCGCGAGAAGTTCGCCGCAAGCCTGGTGTCCGGCGGTCTGGAGAACTCCGTGAAGTTCGGCGGCAAGACCTATTCCACCACCAGCGCCGACGGTGTGTCCCTGTTCAACACCGCCCATCCCAGCATCACCAAAAAGGGCATGACCCAGTCCAACCGCTTCAAGGGCGCCTTTTCCACCGAGATGCTGGACGCGGTGCAGGAGAAGATGCAGGCTTTCACCGACGACGACGGCAACCTGCTGAACGTGGCCCCGGACACCATCATCATCCCCAACGTGGGCAGCCTCAAGCGCGCGGTGCTGGCTGTGGTGGGCAGCGATCTGGACCCCAACACCTCCAGCAACGCCCTCAACTTCCAGTGCGGGCTGTGGAACGTCATCGTCTGGCCGTACCTGCCCACTGCCATCGGCGGCAAGCCCTACTTCCTGCTGATGGACAGCCAGTTCAAGGACAACTATGAGTGCCTGCCCTGGCTGGACCGCGTGCCCCTGAGCGTGCGCAGCGACATCGACATGAACACCGACGCCAATGTCATCAAGGGCCGCGCCCGCTTCGGCGCCGGCTTCAACAACTGGCGCTGCATCGCCATCTGCGGCGAGGGTGTGGAGGGCACCGAGCTCACCGCGTAAAGCCCCATTTCCAACGGTGCGGCGGGGCGCAAAAGCGCCCCGCCGCTTGCACGGAGGTGAACGATGAAGGACAAAGGACAGGAAAAGAAGCGCCGCGCCTTCTGGCAGGCCCGCCTGGACGACGCCCGCCGCCAGTACGCGGAAAAGCGCGAGAGGATGGACCGCCGGGAGGACTGCTACAAGGGCACCCGCCACATCCCGGCGGCGGGGGGCGGCGCGGCCAAGGCGGCGGGCAACGTGCGCAACATCATCTATGAGCTCATCGAGAGCCAGGTGGACGCCAGCATCCCCCAGCCCCGGGTCACCGCGGTGCACCCGGAGGACCGGCAGCTGGCCAAAAAGATCGAGGCCATGCTGCTGGCCCAGATACGCCAGCGCAACTTCAAGGAGATGAACGACGAGCAGGAGCGCACGGTGCCCATCCAGGGCGGCGACTTCTGGCACGTGGAGTGGGACCCCGAAGGGGGATTCCACTGCCAGATGGGCGACCTCTCGGTGGAGCTGCGGCACCCCAAGCAGGTCATTCCCCAGCCGGGCGTGTATGACCTGGAAAAGATGGACTACCTCTTCGTGCTGGTGAGCCAGAGCCGCCGCGCGCTGGAAAAGCGCTACGGCGTGCGGCTGCCGGAGGAGGGGGAGAGCGACGTGGCCGCCCGCACGGCGGCGGAGGAAAGCTCCGTGGAGGGCCTTGTGACCCAGAACATCGCCTATTACCGCAACAGCGCGGGGGGCGTGGGGTGCTTCAGCTGGGTGGGGGACGTGACCCTGGAGGACATGGAGGACTACCAGAGCCGCCGCCTGTGGGTGTGCGCCGGGTGCGGCGCCACGGTGGACCCGCCCCGGGGCGGAAAGGCCGCCCGCTGCCCGGTGTGCGGGGCGAAAAGCGCCCGCAGTGAGCCGGTGCGCGTGCAGGCCCTGCCCCATGACGTGACCCTGCCCGGCGGCGAGGTGCTGGCAGCGGTGAGCGAGGGCCCGGCGCAGCCGGTGGTGAACCCGGACGGCACTTTGCAGCGGGACGAGGTCACCGGCGAGATCATCCTGATGCCGGGAGAAGTGCAGCCCACTGTGGTGCCCGCATACAGCCCCGGGACCTATCCGCTGGTGCTGCGGCGCAACGTGCGCCTGTTCGGCCAGCTGCTGGGGGCCAGCGACGTGGACGCGGTGGAGGACCAGCAGGTGGCCATCAACAAATACGGCACCAAAATTCAGGAAAAGCTGCTGAAGGGCGGCAGCTACGTCACCCTGCCCCAAGGGGTGAACATCGAGACCACCGACCGGGAGCTGAAGATCATCCGGCTGAAAAACCCGGCGGACAAGGCCCTCATCAGCGTGCTGAACATCCAGCCGGACACCAGCCGCGACCAGCAGATGCTGGAAGTCAATTACAGCTGGGCCAAGAGCACCCTGGGCATCACCGACGCATTCCAGGGCAAATACGACGCTTCCGCCACCAGCGGCACCGCCAAGCAGTTCTCCGCCAATCAGTCGGCGGGGCGGCTGCAGTCCAAGCGGGAGATGAAGAACCAGGCCTACGCACGGCTCTACAAGCTGATGTTCCAGTTCATGCTGGCCTACGCCGACGAGCCCTATCCCATGACCCTGCGCGGGCCGGACGGCACGGTGGAGTACGCCCATTTTGACCGCTACGAGTTTTTGAAGCGGGACGCGGCGGGCCAGCTCTACTGGAACGATGAGTTCCTGTTCGATGTGGACCCGGCCTCGAATCTCGCCGCCAACCGCGAGACCCTCTGGACCATGATCGACCAGAAGTATCAGGCGGGAGCCTTCGGGCCGCTGGGAGAGACGGCCAGCCTCTACCGGCTGTGGACGCTGCTGGCCGAGACCGGCTATCCCCACGCCGAGGCCATGAAGGCCAGCGTGGGCCAGCAGCTGGAAAAGGAACAGGGCGGGCAGGCGCAGGAGAGCGCTTTGCCCGGGAAAGGAGGGAGCGTGCTGTGACCTGGAAGGAAGTGAAGCTGGCCACGCTGCAGAAGATGTTCAGCGCCGAGGGCCTGACCATCAACGAGGCGGACGACAGCGTCAGCGAGTACATCAACGCCATGCCCCAGGCGGCCAACGAGGGGCTGCAGCTTTTGTGCACCGCGGGCAAATATCTGCGCCGGTGCCTGGAACTGGAGCCGGGCGCGGCGGGCGAGACCCGCACCGTGGACCTGAAAACGGCCGCGCCCGACCTCTACCGCATCGAGCAGCTGGAGGTGTACGCCTTCGACGAGGCGGGCGCGCCGGTGCCGGTGCGGGGGGCGAAGCTGGTGGCCGGGCGGTATCTTGTGCTGACAAACCAGCCGGGCGGAAAGCTGGCCCTCTATTACAACGCCTGGCCCCAGCCGGTGACCCACGCCACGGCGGACGACCAGGAGCTGCCCCTGGACCCGGAGGTGGCGGTGCTGCTGCCCCTCTACATGGCCAGCCAGCTCTACAAGGACGACGACATCACCCTGGCCACCATGTACCGCAACGAATTCGAGGTGGCCTTCAGCCTGCTTCAGCGGGCGGACACCGGCGAGGTGGGCGGCCAGTTCACCTGCGCCACGGGGTGGTGGTGAGATGGCCCGGTTTTCAGTGCCCGCCCAGCCGTCCCGCAGCGTTTTGCATGTGGACCGGCTGCTGGGCGTGGACATGACCAACGACCCCGGCAATGTGGCCAAGGAGCAGAGCCCCTGCGGCGACAACATGATCCGGGACGTGCCCGGCAAGGTGCGCAAGTGCATGGGCTACCAGCGCATCGCCACCCTTTCCGGCGCGGTGCACGGCTGCCACTTTTTCAAGGACGAGGCGCTGGTGCACGCGGGCGGCGCGCTTTTCCGCACCAGCCGCGACTGGCAGGCCGAGCCTGAGCAGGTGTACGAGGGCATGGCGGATTCCGCCAGCCGCAGCTGGCTTTTGGACGGGCGGCTGTTCATCGCCGACGGCAAGGCGCTGCTGGTGTACGACGGCGAGACGGTGCAGCCCGCCGCCGGTCTGGCCAAGGTGCCGCTGTTCACCATCGCCCGGCCCCCGGCGGGGGGCGGCGTGCAGTACGAGCCGCTGAACCTGCTGCAGCCCAAATTCACCGAGCGCTTTGCCGGCACCGAGGCGGACACCGTCTATTGCATGAGCTTTTCGGGCCTGGACGAGACGCCGGTGACCGCCCGCCTTTTGGAAAAGACCGGCGAGTGGCGGGAGCTGACCGAGGGCGAGGACTTCACGGTGGACCGGGAGTCAGGGCAGGTGACCTTTGAAACGGCCCCCGGCAAGAGCCCGGTCACCGGCGAGGACAACGTGGAGATCACCGCCGCCCGCACGGTGGCGGGCTATGCCGACCGCATCAACAAGTGCGACGTGGGCGCGCTGTTCGGCGTGGGCGGCGCGGCGGACCGGCTGTTTTTGTCCGGCAACGGGGAATTCCCCAACTATGACTGGTTCAGCGGCCAGAACGACGGCACCTACTGGCCGGACACCGGCTACTCGATGCTGGGCGGCGGCGCGGGAGCGGTGATGGGCTACTCGGTCATCGAGAACTACCTGGCCGCCCACAAGGACGCGGGCGAGACCGAGCGCAACGTCATCCTGCGGCGGGGCGATCTGGTGGACGACGAGCCCGCCTTTCCCATCGTGAACACCCTGCAGGGGCCCGGCGCGGTGGCCAAGGGCAGCTTTGCCTATCTCGCCTCGGAGCCGGTGTTCCTCACGGCGCTGGGCATCTACGCCGTCACCCCCAGCGACATCAGCGGCGAGCGTTACAGCCAGAACCGCAGCTACTACGTGAACGGCGCGCTCACCAAAGAAACGGGGCTGGAGGCGGCCTCGGCGGCGGTGCACCGGGACCTTTACTGGCTGTGTCTCAACGGCAAGGCCTACATCCTGGACGGCATGCAGGACCTGGGGGTGCGCAGCGGCGAGCCGTACAGCACCCGGCAGTACGCCTGCTTTTACCGCACCGGCCTGCCCGCTGTGAGCATCTGGACCGACGGCGACGCGCTGTTTTTCGGCGACGGCGAGGGCGGGGTGTTCCGATTCTATTCCGACACTTCCATGCCCGAGAGCTACAACGACGACGGCGCGCCCATCCGCGCGGTGTGGGAGACGCCGGACCTGGGCGGCAAGCTGTTCTACAAAAACAAGAGCTTCTGCCGCTTCGCGCTGCAGCTCACCCCGGCGGCGGCCACCAGCGTGGCGGTGTGGGCCCAGAAGCGGGGCAGCTGGCGTCTGGTGCGCAAGGAGGAGCGCAAGGCGCGGTATCTCAGCTACCGGCGCTGGTGCTACTCCAAGTTCACCTACTCCAACGACAGCACCACCAAGACTCTGCACGGCAAGCTGCGCATCAAGCGGGTGGACAAGGCCCGTTTCCGTTTTGAGAACGACGAGCTCAACGAGCCCTTCGGCCTGATGGCCTGGGCGCTGGAGTTCTCCGAGAACGGCAACTACAAAGGATAGGAAAGGAGAGATAGCATGGCATTCGAGCGGATCACCGAGGACGATCTGCAGGGCAAGGGCAACCTTGGCCGTCCGGACACCCCCGGCGTGGACACCACCGAGATGCAGCGCATCCTGGACGAGCTGCCCCGGGAGGTCATCGTGCCCGCCTTCAACCGGCTGGCGGAACAGCTGGAGGCGGCCGACGCCGCCGCCAGCCTGGGGGCACGGCCTCCCGAGGGCCTGCCGGAGGACACCCCCGCCACGGCGCAGGGGGTGCTGGAGGCGATGCAGGCCGGGGCGGCGGAACACGCCGCCCGCACCGACAACCCCCACGCGGTCACCGCCGCCCAGACCGGGGCTTACACCAAGGCGGAGACCGAGGAGGCCATCGGCCGGCGGGTGGTGGAGATCGGCGCGGGAGACATGGCTCAGGCGGTGTACGACCCGGCCAGGCTGGGCGTGGACGTGACAGTGCAGACCTACACCCACACCAGAAGCGGCACGGTGCACAATTTTGCGGGCAGCGGGGCCAACGGCCGGGCGCTGATGACCGCCGACGTGCAGGCGGGGGACACCTTCGCGGTGAACGGTGAGCCGGTGACGGCCTACATGGGCACGGAGAGCGCCGCCGGCGCCATGGCCGGCAGCCAGTGGAACGGCAGGTGGGTGAGCTTTGTCTTTGACGGCGAGACCCTAAATTTTAAGGGCGGGGGTGGGCTGCCGGCGGCCGACAGGGCAAAGCTCATCCCCGGCAACATCAAAGCAGGGGTGACCTTTTTTGAGGGGACGCCCCGGGCGGTGGCCGGCACCTTCACAGCGGACGCCGACGCCGGCGCCGCCGACCTTCTCAGCGGCCGCACCGCCTATGTGAACGGGGAAAAGGTCACCGGCTCTATCCCTTCCAAGGCCGCCGCCACCTACACTCCCGCCGCCGCGGACCAGACCATCGAAGCGGGGCAGTATCTCTCCGGGGCACAGACCGTCCGGGGCGACGCGAACCTCAAAGCGGAGAACATCAAACAGGGCGCGAGCATTTTCGGGGTGGCCGGCGCGCTGAAGCTCCTGTATGCCGGCGGCTGCAAAACCGGCACCTACGCCGGCGGCGTCCGGTGGAACGGCGCGTCCTATGTGTATGAGGGCCACAGCTATTTCTACCTGACCGGCCAGCCCAAAACGCTGTATGTGCAGTATGAGGCCACGCCCTATGTCAAGGTGGACGGCAAGACCTATGGGCCGGGGCAGCACGACATCTCCTCGGCGAAGGCCAACTGTTATGTGGAATACGGCGATACGGGAAGCAGAGCCGGCATCTGCATCCTGGGCGTGTGAAGCGGCCCGGCCTGGAAAGGAGAAGACGATCCTCATGCGGAAAAGCAGCGACAGCGCCCTGCGGGCGCTGGATATTTCAAAGCATCAGAGCACCTTCGCCCCGCAGAAGGCCAAGGCGGCGGGCATCTCCGCCGTCATCCTGCGGGCGGCCTACGGCGGCACGCGGGACGTGCGCTTCGAGCGCTTCGCCGCCGACTGCCGTGCGGCGGGCCTTGCCACCGGGGCGTACATCTTTCTGACCCATCACTACTACAATAAAAACAAGGGCAGCGCCGAGACCGCCCGCGCCATCCTGAACGGGCAGATCGACGCGCTGCTGGAGACCCTGGCGGGGCAGGGCGTCACCAGCTGGGTGGCGCTGGACCAGGAGCTGGAGGCGGGCCAGACCATGGCCCTGGCCCCGGCGGAGAACACCGCCCTGCTCAACGAGGCCGCCGCGCGGCTGCGGCAGGCGGGCTATGCCCCCTGCGTCTACTGCTCCGCCAGCTGGGCCAAAAGCCGCCTTGACGTGGAGCGGCTGGACTGCCCGCTGTGGCTGGCTTACTACTACGCGGACCCGGAGGACCCGGATTTCGACGACTGCGCGGCCCTTGAGAACCTGAACACCGCCTGGGGCGAGTACACCCGCAGCCTGGGGCACAAGCTCTGCGGCTGGCAGTTCGGGCGCATCGGCTACGGCGCGAAATACGGCGTGGGCAGCGCCAACGTGGACCGGGACTGGATCTATTTCCAGCCGGGGGAAGAAGAGGAGGAAACGCCTGTGTTTACATCTGACACACTGAAGATCGGCCCCGTCTCCACCGGGGACCGGGCCGCCATCCGCGCTTTGGCCGAGAGCCTGAGCATTCCGGCCAGGGACGAGGGGGACTATCTCATCGTGGGCCCCATGGGCTCCGTCAGCAGGGACGCGGTGGCGGGCAGGGCCCTGACCCTGGGCCTTGGCTGCCGGGACTGGACCGCGCCGGAAGAGGGCGGAGAAGAGCCGCAGCAGCCCGCGGGCATGGAGCAGGCGCTGGCTGCGCTGGAGCGCATCGAGCAGGCGCAGGCGGCCCAGAGAGAACAGCTTGCCGCCCTGGCGGAAAAGCTGCGGGCCGCCGGCGGCGCGCTGGCGGGATGAAAGGAGGAGCATCCATGGACAACAGTAATATCTTTCTGGCGGTGAAGGCCGCCATCGTGGGGGTGTTCGGCGCATTCGGCGCGGCCTTCGGCTGGCTGGGCTGGCTGGTGCTGGCCTGGGTGGCGTGCATGGCGGTGGACTGGCTCAGCGGCTCTTCGGCGGCCATGCAGGCGGGCCAGTGGTCCAGCGCCAGGGCCCGCGGCGGCATCTGGCACAAGGCGGGCATGATCGTGGTGGTCATCGTGGCGGCGCTGGCCGACGCGGTGCTGGGCACGGTGGCGGCCAAGGTGCCCGGCCTGCCGGTGGAGTACACGGTGCTGCTTCTGCCGATGGTGCTGGTGTGGTACATCCTCACCGAGCTGGGCAGCATCCTGGAAAACGCCGCCGCCATGGGCGCGCCGGTGCCGGAGTTCCTGATCCGCATCCTGGCGAATGCCAAGGACACGGTGGAGGACGCCGCCGGCGAAGCGTGATGAAAAGGAGGAAGTGAAGAATGGCATTTGTGGAAGGCACCGGCGGCCCGGTGAACGGCACCGGCTGGAAGAACCAGAACAAGAACCAGAGCAGCGCCTCCAAGGGCGGCTCCGGCGGCGCGTCCTATGACCTGAGCTGGCTGCAAAGCCTCTATGCCCAGCAGCAGGCGGCGGCCGCCGCGGCGGAACAGGCCAAGCGGGCCGCGGCCCAGCAGGCCTACGAGCGCAGCATGGCGGCGCTGAACGCCGCCTACAACGGCCAGATCCAGGCGCTGAAAAACAACTACAACTCCACCCTGGGCCAGCTGCAGAGCGACTATGAGAACGGGGCCGCGGGGGTGAACTTCAACGCGGACAACGCCTTGCAGCAGGCCTACATCAACCAGATGATGACCCTCAAGAGCCTGCCTCAGCAGCTCTCGGCCCAGGGCATCGGCGGCGGCGCGGCCGAGACCACGCTGGCGGGGGTCTACAACAACTACGGCAACAGCCGCAACGAGATCGACGTGGCTCGCGGCCAGAGCCTGGGCGACCTGCTGGCCCAGCTGAACGCCGGCAGGACCCAGGCCCAGCAGGCCTACAACAGCCAGCTTTCGGACGCGCAGGCCGCCCGCCTCGCCTACGAGATGCAGCTGGAGCAGAATCTGGCCAACGCCATTGCGGACGCGGCCACCGTGAACTACGACCAGCAGTTCCAGATCAGCAGCCAGTATCTGGAGCAGATGTCCAAGCTGCAGAGCGAAATGGCCTCCGCCGCCCAGAAGGCGAGCCAGACCTCCATCAGCGCGTCCAACACCCAGCAGTCCAAGAGCGTGCAGCAGAAGGAACTGCTGGAGCAGGTGTGGCGCAGCGCCTGGCAGAACGCGAAGAAAGGCGGCGCCAGCAGCTCCGAAGCCCGGCAGGCCGCCAACGCCGCGGCCGCCCAGTATGTGGTGGAGGGCGTGAGCAGCAAACTGTTCACCAAGGCCGAAGCCAACAGCTGGCTCATGCAGATCGCCCAGAACCGCACCTGACGAGCCTTTCGGAACACAACAGCAAAAGCCGCCCGGGCCATTGGACCGGGCGGCTTTTCTTGTGTCGGCGGCTCTGCCGTGCTTCACAGCCGCCGTCCCATGCGGCTGACCGCGATGACCACGCTGTCGATGCCCAGCAGGATGAGGTAGGCGCTGGCAAAGCAGCGGATGGTGGTCAGGGTGAACAGGGGGTCGAACAGCATCAAAAAGCCCAGCACCAGCCCGATGATGTTGATGACCAGCGTGAAATAGTAGATGCCGCGGCCCGCCACGAAGCGGATGTGCCCCAGATGTACCAGCCGGGAGATGCCGTGGGCGATGAACCAGATGGGGAACAGGAGGGTCAGCACCAGCACGCCCGTGGAGGGATAGACCACCAGCACCAGGCCGGTCATGACGCTCAGCACGCCGGAGACCAGGGAGAGCAGGGGGCCGAGGCCCGTGTACCGCTCCACCTCGATGAACAGGATGATGTCCGCCACGCCCACGATCACAGCGGCGATGCCGTAGGCGAAAACCAGCCCCGTCAGGGCCAGGTCGGGCGCCGCAAAGGCAAACACGCCCAGCACGATCAGCACGATGCCGATGACCAGCTCCAGCCAGCCAAACCCGGAACGTCCTCTCATTGCGCTTCGCCTTCCGTCAGGATCTGCATGAATTCTTCGCCGGTGATGGTCTCTTTTTCATAGAGGTACTGGGCCAGCTGGTCCAGCTTGTCCCGGTTCTCTTCCAGGATCTTCTTCGCCTTTTCGTGCTGAGCCTTCACCAGCTCCACCACCTTCTGGTCCACCTCTTTCTGGGTGTCCGGCGAGCAGGCGAGGGAGGAGTCGCCTCCCAGGTACTGGTTCTGCACTGTTTCCAGCGCCACCATGTCAAAATCCTCGCTCATGCCGTAGCGGGTGATCATGGCCCGGGCCAGTTTGGTGGCCTGCTCGATGTCGTTGGAGGCTCCGGTGGTAACGGAGTGGAACACCAGCTCCTCGGCGGCACGGCCTCCGGTAAAGGTGGCGATCTTGTTTTCCAACTCCGTCTGGTTCATCAGGTAGTGGTTGCCCTCGTCCACCTGCATGGTGTAGCCCAGGGCACCGGAGGTCCGGGGGATGATGGTGATCTTTTGCACCGGAGCCGAGTGGGACTGCTTGGCTGCCACCAGGGCGTGGCCGATCTCGTGGTAGGCCACGATGCACTTTTCCTGATCTGTCAGGATGGAGTTCTTTTTCTGGTAGCCTGCAATGACCACCTCGATGCTCTCCTCCAGGTCTGCCTGGGTCACGCTTTTGCGCCCGGCCCGTACGGCTCGCAGCGCAGCCTCGTTGACGATGTTGGCCAGCTCGGCACCGGAAGCACCGGAGGCCATGCGGGCCACAGTGTTAAAGTCCACCCCCGGGGCGATCTTTACCTTTTTGGCGTGGACCTTCAGGATCTCCTCCCGGCCCTTCAGGTCCGGCAGCTCCACCGGCACCCGGCGGTCAAAGCGGCCGGGACGGGTCAGAGCCGGGTCCAGGGAATCCGGGCGGTTGGTGGCTGCCAGGATGATGACCCCGGTGTTGCCCTCAAAGCCGTCCATTTCCGTCAGCAGCTGGTTCAGGGTCTGCTCACGCTCGTCGTTGCCCCCCAGATTGCCGCTGTTGCGCTTCTGGCCAATGGCGTCGATCTCGTCGATAAACACGATGCAGGGGGCCTTTTCCTTGGCCTGCTTGAACAGGTCCCGGACCTTGGAGGCACCCATGC
>NZ_DBGFPE010000038.1:0-1257 GCF_048526665.1 Candidatus Allofournierella excrementavium | reverse complement strand
CACCGGCTTGGTGGTGTCAGCCAGGATGAAGTGGCCGGGATGCTCCTCCCAGTTGTACTTGTCGTAGTTCAGGGTCATGCCCGTCTCTTTTTCCACGCCCAGCGCAGACGCAAGCTGCAAGTAGTGGCCCTGGTACTGGTGGCCGGAGGGCTCGCCCACGCCGATGAAGCCGCCGCCACGGCGGATGAAGCCCCGGATGGCCGCCGACACGGCCGGGTCCTCCCAGACCGCGCCGCCGGTGTGGGCGGTGTCGCCGTCGCCCACGTTCACCAGCACGTCCACGTCCTTCAGGATGTCGGGGTCCGCCTTGACGTCGTCAAAGCTGATGAACCGCACGTCGAAGGGCGCGCCGGACAGCGCCTCGATCACGCCGGCGTAGCTGTAGTTCTGCTTCTGATACAAAGCGTGGTGCACCATGTGGCAGCCCCAGCTGCGGGCCTTGCCCCAGCTGTTCAGCACCGCCACCGTTTTGATGCAGTAGGCGGTGGTGCCCCTGGCGTTCTCATACAGCTCGCGGAACTCGTTGCACACGCTCTCCACATAGTCGATGAACTCCGGGAACTCCAGCGCCAGCTTCAGATAGCCGCCGTAGCCGATGCGGTCCACCGGTTTGCGCAGGATGGCCCGCCGCGCAGTGACCCAGTTTTCCTTGGCTTCCTTCACCGGGTCGCCGCCCTCGTGGAAGGTGTCGGGGAAGAAGTAGGGCAGGAAGCGGCCCTCGGTGTATTTCACACCGGGAATGTCGCTGATGAGGCGCAGGGTGCTGCCGTTGCCCACGCTGCCTACCACCGCGTCCAGCCCGATGGAGGCGAACTCCGGCATGTAGGGCTCGGTGCCGATCCAGTGGTCACCCAGGAACATCATGGCTTCCTTGCCCAGCTCGTGGGTGATGTCCACCATTTCCTTGGCCAGCTTCGCTACCTCGCGACGCTGGAAAGCCATAAAGTCCTTGAACTCCTTGCTGGGCACACGGTACTGGTTGTTGTAGTAGCCCTGGTCGATGATGTACTCGGGGCGGAACTTATAGCCCACTTCTTTCTCAAACTGCTCCAGGATGTAGGGGGACACGGAGGCAGAATAGCCGAACCAGTCCACATACTTTTCGCGCTTCAGCTCATCAAACACCAGCGTGAACTGATGGAAGAAGGTGGTGTAGCGGATGACGTTCACATAGGGGTGCTCGGCGATGTACTTGCGCAGGCGCTCCATGGTGAACTTGTGGGTCTTGGGCTGGCGCACGTCGAAGGTGATCTGGTG
>NZ_DBGFPE010000037.1:0-1257 GCF_048526665.1 Candidatus Allofournierella excrementavium | reverse complement strand
CACCGGCTTGGTGGTGTCAGCCAGGATGAAGTGGCCGGGATGCTCCTCCCAGTTGTACTTGTCGTAGTTCAGGGTCATGCCCGTCTCTTTTTCCACGCCCAGCGCAGACGCAAGCTGCAGGTAGTGGCCCTGGTACTGGTGGCCGGAGGGCTCGCCCACGCCGATGAAGCCGCCGCCCCGGCGGATGAAGCCCCGGATGGCCGCCGACACAGCCGGTTCCTCCCAGACCGCGCCGCCGGTGTGGGCGGTGTCACCGTCGCCCACGTTCACCAGCACGTCCACATCGTTCAGGACGGAGGGATCAGCCTTGATGTCGTCAAAGCTGATGAAACGCACATCAAAGGGCGCGCCAGAGAGCGCCTCGATGATACCGGCGTAGCTGTAGTTCTGCTTTTGATACAGTGCGTGATGCACCATATGGCAGCCCCAGCTGCGGGCCTTGCCCCAGCTGTTCAGAACCGCCACAGTCTTGATGCAGTAGGCGGTGGTGCCACGGGCATTCTCGTACAACTCACGGAACTCGTTGCAAACGCTCTCCACGTAGTCGATGAATTCAGGGAACTCCAGAGCCAGTTTCAGATAGCCGCCGTAGCCGATGCGGTCCACCGGCTTGCGCAGGATAGCCCGCCGCGCAGTGACCCAGTTTTCCTTGGCTTCCTTCACCGGGTCGCCGCCCTCGTGGAAGGTGTCCGGGAAGAAGTAAGGCAGGAAACGGCCCTCGGTGTATTTCACACCGGGAATGTCGCTGATGAGCCGCAGGGTGCTGCCGTTGCCCACGCTGCCTACCACCGCGTCCAGCCCGATGGAGGCGAACTCCGGCATGTAGGGCTCGGTGCCGATCCAGTGGTCACCAAGGAACATCATGGCTTCCTTGCCCAGCTCGTGGGTGATGTCCACCATTTCCTTGGCCAGCTTTGCCACCTCGCGACGCTGGAAAGCCATAAAGTCTTTGAACTCCTTGCTGGGCACACGGTACTGGTTGTTGTAGTAGCCCTGGTCGATGATGAATTCCGGGCGGAACTTGTAGCCCACTTCTTTCTCAAACTGCTCCAGGATGTAGGGGCTGACCGAGGCGGAATAGCCGTACCAGTCCACATACTTCTCCCGCTTGAGCTTGTCGAACACCAGGGTGAACTGGTGGAAGAAGGTGGTGTAGCGGATGACGTTCACATAGGGGTGCTCGGCGATGTACTTGCGCAGGCGCTCCATGGTGAACTTGTGGGTCTTGGGCTGGCGCACGTCGAAGGTGATCTGGTG